>JBDGYW010000292.1:0-7652 GCA_039588935.1 Gemmatimonadota bacterium
CGTCCACGCCGACCGCCAGATACCTGGACAGGTCCTCGTTGAAGTAATCTGGGTTGCCGGTACGGAAGTAGTAGCTGTTCAGGGAGTTGGCCTTGCCAAGTATGCTCTCCAGCTGATCCAGCGAACTGGCCTGGTACTGGTTGAGAGCCCGCTGCACCTCGCGTTCCTCGGGGCCATCCGCCTTGAGCAAGTCCAACTCTTCCTGCACCACTTGCTCGAGTTCGCTGAGTCCGTGCCCGCTCCTGGCCGTAGCGATTATGCAGAACTCTGACGTGAGTTCCGAGGACGACTGATAAGCGTTCACGTTCTGCGCGATCTGGAGGTCGTAGACGAGGCGCTTGTAGAGCCGCGAGTTCTTCCCTCCAGCCAGCACTCTGCCAGCAATGTCGAGTTCCGCGTCGCCCGGCGCGTAGATCTGCGGGGTAAGCCAACACATGTAGAGCCGGGGAAGCTGAACACGGTCCTCGTGCACGACACGTTTCTCTTCCGCAATGAACGCCGCCGGTCCATCGAGAGGGCCCACGTCCGGCCCCGCCGGCACGTCACTGAACCAGTGCTCTACAAGCTGCCGCGCCTCGGTGGGACTGATGTCACCCGAAATCGAGAGGCTCGCGTTGCTCGGCGCGTACAAGCGCTGGTGGAAATCCACCACGTCCTCGTACGTGGCCGCTTCGAGGTCTGCCTGCGATCCGATCACCGGCCAGCTATACGGATGGTCCGATGGGTAAAGGTTCTCGCTCAAGATCGGGAAGGCCAGACCGTAGGGCCGGTTCTCGTAGCTTTGGCGACGCTCGTTGATCACGACGCCGCGCTGCCCGTCCACCGTCTCCGGAGACATCGCGTCCAACAGATAACCCATGCGATCCGACTCGAGGAACAACGCCAGCTCCAAAGCGTTGTTGGGCACCATCTCGTAATAGTTGGTGCGGTCGGTGCTGGTGGACCCGTTGTTGAATCCGCCTGCCGCCTCGAGCCACTCGTCGAACATGCCCTCACCGACGTGGCCGGACCCCTCGAACATGATGTGCTCGAACAGGTGCGCGAATCCGGTCCTGCCGAGAGCTTCTCGGGCCGACCCCACGTGGTACCAAATGTTGACCGCAACCATCGGCGTCGCGTGGTCCTCGTGGAGGATGACGTTCAAACCGTTGGGCAGCGTGAACTGCTCGTACGGCACCGAGATGTCGGACTCCTGCGCCGTCAGGCTCGACCCGACGGCTAACAAAAGTCCCAGCGAAAACACCAGAATCCGTTTCATATGACACTCTCCGAGAGACATGGCCTGTGCCAACAGCGACCGCGTGCGCGGTCACCTCTACTCACGACTCGCCACTTACTATTCACTGCTCCCCACTCACCCGTTCGGTTCAATAATCGCCTTTGTGACATGCAGCCCCTCGACATCGGCGAGCGCCCGATCGGCCTCTTCCAGCCCGTATCGCGCGCCGATGATCCGATCGAAGGGCAACTTGTCGTGGTGCTTTGAAAGCACCGTGAGCGCACGGACAACATGTGAAAACTCCGTGCCCCATTGTCCACGGATGTCTACATGCGCTCGGTTAATGTGCCGGTGTGGGTTGATCTCGATCGGCCCAGCGTCGGTGTAGTGACCGACAATCACGTAGTTGCCGCCGTCGCGTACGAGATTAAGCCCCTCGGGCACTGCCTTCGGATTGCCGCAGGCTTCGATGACGACGTCGGCCCCGCGTCCGCCGGTGAGATCGCGAACGACCTGAGCCCGGTGGTCCGGCGCATCCGATTCGATCGACAGCACTTCGTCCGCACACAATGCCTTGGCCAATTCGAGTCGCTGAGTCGGTGCTCCAATGACGATAACTGTCGTGGCACCCTTCAGCGCAGCAAACGCCGCGGCCGAAAGCCCGACCGCGCCAGACCCCTGCACAACCACAGTGTCACCCAGTGTGATCGTGCTTCGCTCCACGGCGCCAAACCCCGTGAACATTCCGCACCCACCCCCTATGATCGTATCCGCACTCAGGTGTTCCGGGATCTTTACGACCCTGACGTCAGGTTTCAAGTAGATGCGTTCAGCCCAACCACCCAACGGCCCGTCATTGGCCGAGTCGGTGATGCCGTATACGCGCCGACTCGGACAGCGGTTGCTCTGTTTGGTCACGGTACAGAAGAAGCACTGGCCACAGATGTCGTGCACGTCGTAGAAGGTCACGAGGTCGCCGGTGCCGAGCGGCGTGCCGAGCGCGTCGCAGTCCACGTCCCGCAGCTCCAGGACCTTGCCGACACTCACGTGACCCGGCACAATCGGATACGGCACACCAGAAAGCCGCCCATGCAGGAGGTGCACATCTGTGCCGCATACCTCACTCGCAACCGTCTCCACCAATATCCCACCCGGCTCGATATCTGGGTCATCCAGCTGCCAAATCTCTGTCGGCTCGTTCGGAGCCGTCATCACCGCCGCACGAATGGTCATTGGTTCGTCCTATTTTCTTTAATGTTGACTGAAATCTGCCATGTCTCCCGCTCCTCCCGCCACCTAACTGGCATTCATCACAGGCCCAAGCAAGTCGGCGGACATTGATCTGAACCTCACGCTCGGTGTGCACGGGCCTCGGGATGTACACGCGATTGTGTTTGAGGACAGGCGGTGACTGCTCACTTCCCCCTCACACCACCGACATCGGCTCCACTTCATACTGCCCCACGTGCTTCACACGCTGGCCGGTCCTCCGCGCATCGAAGCCGTTTGGTCGCAGTTCCGCACTACGGTTGACGCTACCGGCGCTAACGCGCCGTGCTCGCGCTCAGGTGCGAGCCGAGTAAGACAATTTGTGAGCTAAGACCTACTGCAAGGCACCGCGAACGGACTACCTGCAGTTCCAGATGAGGCGTATGCAACTGTGACTGGAGCAAATGCAATTGTGAACGGAGCGTTTGCAGTTGGAACTGCGGCACTTTCGACTGCAAATGGAGCAATTGCCCTGGTAGCTGCGGCATTTTCAATTGCATATGGAGTAATTGCCGTGGTTGCTGCTGCATTGTCAATTGCGAATGGAGCATTCGCAGTTGCAGCTAGAGCATTTTCAGTTGCAGAAGGACCGTTTGCAACTGTAAATCAGTGCCATTCTGGCAGATCTCGCCTTTGTCGAGCAGCACCATAGCATCATAACATGTTGAATGACAACACCTTACGACGGGGGCTCTAGTCCGGGGCGCGGAGCAGGCGTTTCGGTGCGTGGCACTACCGCAAAAACAACGTCCCCAAATACACCACCCCAACCCCCCCCAACAACACCAACCCGAGCCACGAAAGCGCGACCATTCCCCGGCCCGGCCGGAACTCGGCGGGCACTTCTGGAGAAGTCACCGCCCTCAGGTTCAGGTAACCTAGTGCCGGCGCAGTCAGGAACGATACGATCGTGGCGAAGTCCACCATAGTCGTGAGATTTCCGATAAAGAACGCGAGCACCAACACAGTGGCCACAGCGAGCACGGCAACGCTGATCCAGTAAGTCTTGCCTGCCGCGGGACTCGGCGTCGCTCCCGGTTCACGTGAACGCAGATTAGCCACGGCCCGCTCTATGCCCCGCGGGAAACCATCCACTACTGTCAGTGTCGTCGAAACCATTGTTGTGACCACGGCCACCAGCACGATCGGCCGCATCCATGCACCCAGTGTCCGGCTGTACAGGTCGATCAGCTGTGTCGAAAAAACGGCACCCGCCGGGCTGAACGACTCACCGGACCCGAACATGACGCCGGCTCCCAATATCACGAACCCGAACGCCAGCAACGCGGTTCCCACATAACCGATTTGGAAATCGAGCCGCGCCGTATGCACCGAGCTCCGCACGCCCGACGACTCGTCTTTGGCAAGCGTCCACAGAGAACTCCACACCGATATGTCGATGGCGGACGGCATCCAGCCGACCAACGCGAGCAAGAATGCAAAGGGAATGGCTTTCCCCATACTTGCGGGCCACAGTGCCAGCGTTGAGAAGTCGGCGCGCGGCAACGACACGTAAGCGGCCGCAAGCGTCGATAGCGCAAGCAAAGCCATGATCAACTTGACCGCGATGTCGAGCCCCTTGAACCGGCCCAGCCACAGCAGGCCTGCACACAAGGCTATCAGGACCGCGGCAGTTGCGGGCAACGACCAGCTCAGTCCGAACGCGAACCGCACCAGAAACGCAGTGAGCATCACTACGGCGGTCTGTACGAACAGGCAAGTCGAGACTGTGATCAGGAGATAGAGCCAGACCGCCCACCGACCGAGGCCGCGGTAGCCCTCCACTAGACTCGTTCCCGTCGCGGCGGCGTACCTCGGCCCGTATTCGAAGAACGGGTACTTGAGTATGAGCGCGAGTAGAATCACACCGCAGAGCGCGAACCCACCCGTAGCGCCGGCTCGGGTGGACTGCACCAGGTGTGAAACACCAATCGCCGCAGCAGCCCACAGCAGCCCCGGTCCGAAGCCGGACCAGAAGCGGGGGGGGGCTGCGGCTGATGGCTCAGTCATGCGGCATCAGCGGCATGGGAGTTTGCCTGCACAACATCCCGCCTATGCCGCCGATCCTCCCTGAATCTCCCGCAGCTTCGCCTGAATAACCTCCCAACCACCCCTCACGTGCGCTTCGGTCGTCCGGAGATGCGAAACCACGAACCTGAGCACCAGACGGTCACCCAGCATTGTGTGCGTCATATACGCCTTTCCGGAACCGTTGACCGCCGCCATGAGTTCGCGATTGAGTTCGTTCAGACTGTCGGTATTCACTATGCCGGTGGGAGATGCACGGAAGCATACGGTGCTGAGCGGCGTTGGGGCCATGCGCTGGAACTCCGGATGGCCGTCGATCCACTCGGCAAGCAATTGCCCGAGCCGGATGTGTTCGCGGATCCGATCGATCAGCCCGTTGGTTCCGAAGTACCGGAGCACAAACCAAAGTTTGAGTGCTCGGAAACGGCGGCCTAGCTCAACACCGTAGTCCATGTAGTTCGTCACCGCGTCATCGTGCGCGGTCCGTAGGTATTCCGGGATCAGGCTGAACGCGTTTTTTAGAATCTTAGGTTTGCGTGTATAAAAAGCACACAGGTTCAGTGGCACGAACATCCATTTGTGAGTGCTCAGCAAGACCGAGTCGGCGCGATCACACCCTTCGAGCACATGACGCATCTCGGGGACTACCGCGGCCGATCCACCGTGCGCCGCATCAACATGAAGCCACAGGTCTTCCGCTTCGCAGATTTCAGCGATCTCCGCAATCGGGTCGATAGCGGTGGTTGATGTGGTGCCGACTGTACCGACGACGCAAAACGGCAGACAGCCTTCCGCCCGATCTTCCGCGATCGCCTGTTTCAGTAGATCCAGGCGCAGGCGGAATGCCCCGTCCATCGGAATCTTCCGAACGCCCGCCCTGCCAAGACCGAGCGTGAGCGCGGCCTTGTCGACTGAAGAGTGAGCGTCCCTCGACATATACAGCCTGAGTCTAGGCACGTCGGTCCTACCGGCGAGTCCCTGTTCACGAATGTCCAGTCCGAGCTGAGCGCGCGCCGCGGCGATGGCGCACAGATTACCAGTCGACGCCCCGTCGTAAACGATGCCCCAGAAGCTCTCCGGCAAACCCAACAGCTTCCGCAACCACGCTAGCGTCACCTCCTCGAGTTCCGTTGCGGCGGGGCAAGATTCCCACAGCATGCAGTTGACGTTGAATGCTGATCCAAGCAACTCACCCAGAACACCCGGTCCGGAACCGCTCGAGTTGAAGTAGGCGTGGAACGATGGGTGGTTCCAGTGAGTCATCCCAGGCATTATGAAGCGATCTACGTCGGCGAGAATATCCGCCATGTCCTCGCCCTGGGCCGGGGCGGCATCTGGCAGTGCGTCTCGCAGGAATCCCGGCTCGACCTCTGGAGTCACTCGAGTCTCGCCGAACCCGTCGAAATAGTCGGCGATCCAATCGACCATTTGGTGCCCATACTCACGAAAGTCCTCAGCCGGCATGTCGCCGGTCACTGGTGTCGTGGCTGGTGATTCGATGTCAGACATGATTCCTCGAACGGCAGGGGCAAAGGGTCCGCGGAACATTGTCCGATGCAGCTGCCGTACAACAACGGGCCCCGCGTCACCAAATGTAATGCGGGGCCCGAGATCTCCGAGTGGGGTGCGGCTACGGTATGCGGCGCCGGCCTCCGCGATGACGCAGCTCAATGTCTCCATCGAACGCCTCGATTTGCAGTTCGGCGCTGCCGCCTCCCAAGTCGAACTCGATTCGCCTCCCCATGGGCCAACGCTGCATGGTCAGCGGAAAGTCCGACACGAACTCACCATCGTGTCGAGCCATCCTGACCTGTGCATCGGAATCCTCGGGAATCTGCACGGTGATGTCTCCGTCGTGCGTCGTCAGTCTATAGCTGCCGCGGGGCGCGAGCACGCCGTCGAACCAGATGTCACCGTCGACCGTATTCGCAACCAGCGTCGCCGCCTCGATCTCCAGCATCGTGATCGCTCCGTCGGTTGCGTCGATCTCGATGTCACCGGCAGCGCCGGTTAGCGTTACGTCACCATCCATCGAGGAAAGGTGGATCCGCCCATCGAGGTCTTCCACGTCAATCTCACCATCGTCGGTGCGAATCGACACACGCCCGGACCCACCGCGCACGAACACGTCACCATCGTGCACATCGATGTTCACCTCACCGGTCGTCCCTTCCACCCGCACGTCGGTTTCCGACCCGCGCAGATCGAGTGCCATCGAAGCCGGAACCGTGAGGCGGTAGTCGAGCTCGTCATCGTCGTCCCAGTACCTCGACGCCTCGATGCGCACAGTGCCGGCACTGCGTCGGATCTCAACCGGTCCGCGGTGCCGGCGGTTCGTGCGGACCTCCACCTCGTCCCTGTCCCATGTTCGGATGACAATCGAACCCTCGTGGTTCGTCAGCTCGAGCCGCGCGTTGGGATCGACGGCGAACGTTGTATCGTTGCTCTGGACCAGCGTCGTTAGCAAAAGTGCACCGGTCAACATGTTTATCAGCATCTTTCAGACCTCCCTACTTTCCTCAACAGAAACCCTGCATCACCCCAAACATCCGCGTAGTTCCGCAGCACGACCATACAGCGACCATCACGTCTCCGCCTGCATTCTGCGTGCAACCGATCGCAACACAGAGAGTTTCTTCCTCATCATCCCCGTGTAGTGATCGCTGAGATAGCCGCTGTTGGGATCCCGCGCCAAAGCCTCTTGTGCTTCGGCCATCGCCCTGTCGATAATCGCAAGCTTCTCGCGTAGAACCCGAACCGTGGCGGTGTCCAATGTGCTCTCCTCTTCGAGCAGCACTCGTTCCAAATCGGCAATTGCCGGCCCGTACGTCTGTGCCGCATGGATCGCAGCCGCGACGGCAAACCCCTCCGGCGGGGCAGAAACGTCGATCACCGCCGCGATGCGGTCTTCGGGTGCCGTGGATCTGGCAACCCACCAACTGCCCGACCCCACTGCCAGCAGACTGATGCCCGCAGCAATCAGCTGCGGAATCGTGAACCGGTGACGCGAAGTGCGGGCTTCGCGCTCCACATTCAGACTGACGACCGCGTGTGGCGACTTGCGGATTTCGGCCGCGACGTCGGGCCACACGTCCCGTTCCGGCTCGGTTCCCTGGTAGGCTTGCGCCCAACCTAC
>JBDGYW010000293.1:0-7590 GCA_039588935.1 Gemmatimonadota bacterium
CGTGCGCTGCGCGGTGGCCTGAAGACCGTCAAGCGAGACCGGCCGGTGCTGTGCATGGAGACGACCACGGACGACGACCGCAAACAACTGGAGCGCCTGAAGCAGTCGTTGGAATACGTGGCAATCCGGCACTACGGCCGCATCCCGACGTACCTGTTGGTACCGAAGGAACACGAGGCCAAGCTGCGCAAGAGGGTCGATGCGCCAGCCAAGCGGAGCGGTAGGAAATAAGGAGGCTAAAATGAGTGGGAATTACACAGCGGTCATCGGTTGCGGACGGTGGGGTAAGAACTGGGTACGAACGGTGGACCCGTTAGCGGTTTGCGATAGGACGCAAGAGGGCCGCGAGCGGGCTCGCAGTATCAAGCCATCGGTGACCATCGCGAGTCTGGACGAGGTGTTGGATGGTGATCGCATCGGTCGCGTCATCATCGCAACGCCTGCGGATACCCACGAGGAGCTGGCGCGAAAGTGCCTGGAAGCGGATAAGCACGTGCTCGTGGAAAAGCCGTCGGCGATGGACCTAGATGGCCACGTGGGCCTGTCGCAATTGGCGGCCAAGCGGAACAAGGTGCTGTTCGTGGGCCACGTCTTTCTCTACAACCCGGGCGTGTGCCGTCTCGCCGAGCTGATTCAAACGGGATTTCTTGGTGACGGGCCCCTGTACGCCCATTCGACCCAGCTCAGCCCAGGTCGCATCCGTCAACAGGAAGATGTGCTTCTGAGCTTTGCACCGCACGACGTGTCGATCTTGCTCAAACTCATTGGTGGCGCAGGAGTCGAGTCCATCCAGGCTTTCGGGGCGCATGAGGCGACGCCGGGTCATCCGGGTACCTGTTTCATGCATTTGAGGTTTGCCGGGGGCCACCAGGGTCACATCCACGTCTCGTGGATCCATCCGCAAAAGGAGCGCAAGGTGCTCGTTGTTGGCAGCAAGCGTGCGGCACTGTTCGACGACGTAGCGCAGAGCTTGAAGGTGTTCGATCGTACCATGACGATCGATGCGTTCGAGCGGGAGCCGCAGGATATCTGGTACGACAAGTCGCGCTCGCCGTTGGAGCTAGAATACAAGGTCTTTGAGTCGGCGTGCACTTTGTCGTCACGTGGTGTCGCGCACAACCCGACGCTCGACACTAAGGTGATGACCACGTTGGAGATGGCGCGCAAAGCGCTGGAGATGGCGCAGTGATCGTCGACAGCGACGGCCGTCGGTGGGTAACGAGCCCACGGATGCACCGGGATGTCTACCAGGGTGCCGATGTCCATGGGCTCGCCCTTGTGGATTATGGCGCGCACCTGGGGGCTCGCACGCGGGTCTGGCCATTCGCCCACGTGCAGTGTGGGGCGATCGTGGGGATGGATTGCAACTTGGGCGAGCATGTGTTCATCGAGAAGGGTGCGGAGGTGGGCGATGGCGTGACCATCAAAAACGGCGTGTCCGTGTGGGACAGGGTGAAGATTGGGGACCATGTGTTTTGCGGTCCTCACTGCGTGTTCACCAACGTCAAAAACCCGCGCGCCGAGCTGAGCCGCAAGAACGAGTTCCAAGGAACCTTGGTCCGACGTGGTGCGACGATTGGAGCCAACGCGACCATCATGTGCGGTACGACCATCGGGCGTTATGCATTCGTGGGCGCCGGTGCGGTGGTCGCCAAAGACGTGGGCGACTTCGAGCTCGTGGTGGGCGTGCCAGCGAAGCATGCCGGTTGGATGTCGGCTCACGGCCATCGGCTGCAGCCGCGAGAGCTGGAGGCGCGCTGTCCCGAGAGCGGCTGGCTCTACCGATTGGAGTGCGACGGTACGCGGTTGGGGAAGATGACTTGTCCTGAAATGGAGGAACGCGGTGGCATCAAGTAAGGTCGAGCTCATCGATGTGGACGACTGGCAACCCAGCCGGTGGCACCATGTGCGGGGTTACGGTACCAAAACGTGGCGGGTCACCGACGCCGGCGTCGAGGTCCGCGGCGAACCCTTGCCGGAGCTTAGCGACTTCAACGCTCGCATGATGAGCATTGTCGCAGACTACGGTACGATCGTGAGCGAGAAGAGTCACCAGTGGGATGTCGACATCGAGATGATGTGTGCGACCATCGGTGTGGAAAGTGGCGGCGACTGTCTTGCCGAGCGCCACGAGAAAGAGCTCGGTGACTACTCGATCGGATTGACACAGGTGCTCACGTCCACGGCATCAGAACTAGCGGCTCGCAAGGGTATCCAGGGGCTCCCGTCGGAGCCCCTCCCCAAAGGGGGTAAGCTCAGCGAGTGGCGTGACGCGTTGAGGAGGCCTGATCTAGCCATCGAGCTGTGCGCGGCCTACCATTATATGTCCAACGAACGCTTTGGCTGCCAGAGTGATCCCATTTTACTGTATGCAGCCTACAATGCGGGCAGCCCGCGTTCGGCCGACACCGATTGGGGACTACGTTACTACGGTCAGGCGATGGACCATTTCCGGCGATGGTACAACGCCGCCTGCGAGGTGTTGGGGCGGGGCCCGCTATGAGTGACGATGGTCCTCAGAACTGGGTTTCGTGGCCAGCCAAGAAGCTCGTGAACTACTACCTGGAGCGCAAGCAGCGAGCGCTCAAAGGGGCACATCCGAGCTTGGTAAAGGATCCCAAATTTTGCGCTGGCATGCTGCTACGGACCTTTGGTGGTGCAGCTTGGGACAAGGAAAAGGAGCTCGGGGTTTTCCCCAAGAAAACGCGTAAGCTGCTCCGCGACGCGCTCAACGCGGAGCTGCGCGAAGTGCACGACGTCATCCAGTGCTACTACTGCCACCGCGACGCGAACACTGGCGAAAACCTGATGCAGTGGCTAGCGACGCCGGTGAGTCGACGGTGGGCCTGCCCGGCGTGCATCTTGAAACACAAAATTGTACGGGGCGTCGAGCCCGAGGTAGCGAATTGACGAGGAAGCCATGAAGTTCTGTGACGTAGCTTGGCAGTACGAGCAATGTAAAAAGGAGATCGACGAAGCGGTGCATGGTGTGCTCAGCAGCGGCGGGTACATCATGGGAGAGGCCGTGCGTGGATTCGAGAAGCAAGCGGCCGACTACTGCCAAACGAAGTTTGCCGCAGGTGTGGCGAGCGGCAGCGATGCGCTGACCATCGCGCTGCGCGCTCTGGGTGTGACCACGGGCGACGAGGTCGTCCTGCCCTCGTTCACCTTCGTGGCCTCGGCCCACGCCATCTGCCGAGTCGGCGCCAAGCCGGTGTTCGTGGACATCGATCCCGAGACCTTTTGCATCAGTCCAGAGGCGATCCGCGGGGCAATCACAGCGGCGACGAAGGCCGTGATGCCCGTGCACATGTATGGGCAGTCCTGTGAGATGGACGCCATCATGGCCATTGCCCGCGAGCGCCGTCTGGCGGTGATCGAAGACGCGGCGCAAGCCATGGGCGCGAGGTACAAAGACCATCACGTGGGCACCATCGGCGATGTAGGCTGCTTCAGCTTTTTCCCCACCAAGTCGCTCGGCGCCTGCGGCGATGGGGGTTTGATCGTCACCGACGACGATGAGCTGTTCGACAAGGTGGATTCGTTGCGGCGCCAGGGCTTCGTGGCCAAGAACGACGCTACTAGGCTCGGACTCAATAGCCGTCTCGACGCGCTGCAGGCGGTCATCCTGAGCGTGAAGCTGCAACAGCTGGACACCTGGAATGCGATGCGGTCGACAGCTGCCTGCCGCTATGTGGCGCTATTGCGTGAACATGTGACGGTGCCCCCAAGTGGACGCCACGGCGAGCACGTCTTTCATCAGTTCGTCATCTGCTGCGAGAAGCGAGACAAGCTCAAGGCGTTCTTGGCGGAGCGGGGTATCCCCAGCATGATTCACTACCCGTGTCCGGCGCACGTGCAACCGTACTACACGAAGCGATGGATCCCTGCCGGATTGCCGGCTACCACGTGGGCGACTGAGCGCATCCTGTCGTTGCCGTTCTACGCGGGTATCCCCCGGGAGGACCAGGAAGAGGTGGCAGGAGCCATCGTGGAATTCCGCAAGCAGCAGGAAGAGTTCGGGCCGTGGCGGGGGTAGGGGCAAACGACGTATGGCAGGGGCGACGAAAGCAAAACCAGGGAGCAAGTCAGCTCGCTACTACAACCGGGTCTACCGCAAATCGCTGCGGTACGCGTTGCCGGTGAGGGAGCAGTCGTGGTACCCGCTGTGGCATCGCGCGGCCAAGTGGGTAGCGACCCTGGGTGACGTCGAGCTGCTCGACCTGGGCTGTGGCTTGGGGCAGCTAGCCGAGCTGTTGGAGCAACGCGGCATCGACTGTCGTTACTGCGGATGGGATTTCTCGTCCATGGCGATCCGGAAGGCTCAGGCTCGGGAGCTCGGTGAGCGGTTCAAGTTCGAGCTCCGTGATCTGCGGAAGATAACGAAGCGGTCCTGCCAGTCGTTCGATGCGGTGGTGGCGTGCGAGGTGCTCGAACACCTGGACAACGACCTCAGGCCGCTCCGCTTGCTGCGGCCCGGCACGAAGATCTTCATGAGCTTGCCGCGAAGGATGTGCGTGGGACATGTGAGAGTCTTTCGAACCATCGCTAGCGTGGAGGAGCGGTACGGCAAGCTGATCGAGCTGAGCAAAGTGGGGCGGGTCGGACGACGACATTTCGTAGCTTGGGGACAACGATGGCCAGAATAGTCTGCTTCTACGGTCGTGTGCGCAAGCCGCTGCACTACAACTACCACCTGCATCTAGGCTTCTTCGAGAAGGCTTGCCGGTGGCATGGCCACAAGCTCATCCACTACGGCCCCGTCAGCCACGCGCGGTTCGATGGACCGCTGCCATTCGATCCGGGTCGCAACTTCGGCGACGTGGTCAGAGAGCTGAAGGCGGATGCGTTCATGACCATGGAGTGGCCCATGGTGGATCGTGCGATGGCGGAGGTGCCGTCGTCCATCTTCAAGATCGCTTACATCGTGGACCTCTACCACATGAAGAGTGCGGAGAGGTGGCAAGGGTCAAACGTCGCCATCGTACGTGCGAAGCGCTTCGAGAGAACCTTGCGCCGATTGCCCGGAGGAAAGAGCATCCGCGCGGTGCAGTTCTTTCCATTTTCGTTCGACGCCGACCGCGCCAAGAAGGTGAAGGAGCCGGCAGAGCGCGAGGCCAAGGTGGTGTTTTGCGGCGGCCGTCGACCCAAGCTCTACCCAGTGAGACGTGCAGCCATCAACGCCTTGAAAAAGGCGCGGCTACTCAGCAAGGAGACGAGGATCTCTCCGGCCTTGGCCTTCGGGCCGTACCAGGCGGTCCTGAAGAGCGCGGAGATCGCTCTGGCGTGCACGGGCGTGTACCGACTCAACATGGCCAAGCACATCGAGATCCCCGCGGCGGGTACGGCGCTGATGACGGACGGTGCCCCCGGGATGGACCAACTGCTTCCCAAGGGCATGTACCTGCAGTACACGGTGGACAACGTGGTCGAGGTGGCCCGTATGGCGTTGAACGATTTGCCGGCGACGCGAGAGATGGCGGCTGCGGCCAAGGCGCATGTGTACGAGCACCACAACGACCAGGTGCGAGCTGGCCAGATCATGACCTTTCTGCGACGGCATGGGTTAAAAAAATGACCCCATTATTTTAAGGTGTCCGCGCGGGTTTAAAAAAATGAGCAAATTACCCCAAGCAATCTTCGTGGGTGGCAGCGGGCGGAGTGGCACGACGATCATGAAAAAGCTGATCGACGTGCATTCGGCGGTGTGGCCGGAGACCCACCGCGAGTCGCAGATGTTCCCGCCGCGCGGCTGTGAGCTGGCCATCCTGATGGAGCTCGGTCCCAAGGCTCCCCCGTGGCTTGTGACACAGATTGAGGCGAATGTGCGCCGCAAATTCCGCGCGGCCGTCGGCGGTGGGCCTCGTATGCGGTTGGGCGCTCAGGAGGTGGACCGCCGCGTCAATCGGTTCTTCGCGGCGTTGCGGAAGGGGCGGTACAACGAAGACAGCCGAGAGGAGTTCATGCGGCGGACCGGCGCGTTCGTGCGCGGCATGTTCGTGCCGCCGGACCACAAGGGACCGTGGTGCGAGAAGAGCCCGTGGAATTCGGTAATCTTCGACACCTTGGCGACGGCGTTTCCGGGCGCCAAGCTGGTACACATCATGCGCGACCCTCGCGACGTCATCGATTCGGTGATCGAGTGTCGGTGGGGTGGCAAGGGATTTGCGGGAGCGATCGACTTCTACCTCGAATGGGCGCAGATGTGGGAGAGCTCCCGCAGGCGCGGGGTGTGCCAGCTGCCTGGCTACATCGAGGTGCGGTACGAGGCGTTCATGCGAGAGCCGCGGCGATGGCAACAGCTATGGGACGCCTTGGGGCTGAGGGCACCCGTGCGTCCGGAGCTCGCACCAGTGCACATGGGCCGGCACAAGCGTTGGAACCGGTCGCAGCGGCGGCAATACGGCGCGCTGGCCGACCGGTTCCCTTGGATGAAGACATGGCAGGTCAAGAAATGATGGAGCCGAAGAAAACCGGCGCGGTGGTGCTTTTCACAGGACTGCCGGCGTCGGGCAAGACGACCTTGGGTGAAGCACTGAAAGCGCAGCTAGAGCTGCGTGGTCGCGGGTCGTTGCAATTTGATGGCGACGTGGTCCGCGACGTGCTGCCGCCACTCGATTTTACGGCAGAGTCTCGGTTGGAGCAGGCGCGTCGGGTGAGCTATTCAGCTGCGCTGGTCGAGCGGCAAGGTCTCATCGTGATCGTGTCGCTCATTCTGCCGTACTATAGGTGCCGAGGCTTTTTTAACGAGTGGTGTCGGAACGTCTATGTCATCTACGTGGCTACGCCGCTTGAAGAGTGCCAGCGACGCGACCCCAAGGGGCTTTACGCGGCTGCTGCCGCTGGTCAAAAAACAGGCGTAACCGGCGTCGACGATCCATACGAGGAGCCGGATAGGTATTGGCGCATCGTGTTGCCTATCCATTGGTCCGAAACGGACATTGAGTGCTGGGCAAAAACTACCTCGGGCGAGCTGTTGGAGGAGCTGTGCAAACGACCGTAGTCGTCAAGACCTTCGAGCCCATTGGGTTGTTGCGGCTGAACGTGGTCGAGCGCACCATGCGCTCTATCGAGCGAGCGTTCACAACGGCACGGCTGGTGCTGTTCGACAACGGCTCAGACGACGGGAGCAGCGAGGCTCTGATACAGCTGGTCGAAGGGGGTCGTTGGGAGCTGTATCAATATTGCCCCATCGATGGGAACCACACGCCCGGCCGCGGGCACAACCAGATCGCGAAGGTGTTGGCGTTGACTGACGTGGCGAGCTGTCGGGACGACTCCGTCATCGTCACTTCGGACGACGACATGGAGTGGCACGTTGGAGCTCAAGAGATGCTCGAAGCGTTTTGGTCTGCCGCTCCGGAACACCTGACGTTGGTCTCGGGGTTGTTGGAGCCCGTGTGGCCCCACAACACGCCGCGATCCACCATCGAGGCAGGGGGGATCCGTGTGCTCGTGCGAGACAGCGTGCCCGGTGCAGCGTGGAGCTTCGTCGAGACACGGTGGCGGCACTTCGGGCCTGTCGTCGACGACTTCGGCTACGACAGCAAGGTGTGCGAAAAGTTGAAGGGCAAGCGACGGATGGTGGCC
>JBDGYW010000294.1:0-7578 GCA_039588935.1 Gemmatimonadota bacterium
CATAGACCGTGGGTCCACAGCTCGAATGTGTTGTCCTCGAGATCGCGCATGACTGAGTGCAGGAGATGTTCTGCACCGTGGTGAACGTGATCAGCGATTTCTGAGGCGCTGGGGTGGTGGCGAAGCTGGACGGCGAGGACGTGCTGTGGAAGAAGTGCCCTGGGGACGCTCCTCCGGGCTAAGCCTCCCTCATCGCCTCCACCGGATCGGTTTTGGTGGCAGCTCGTGCGGGAACGAAGCACGCGAGGAGCCCCGCTGCGAGCAGCGTGACGACGACGCCCGCATACACGGTCGGATCGCCCTTCTCCACCCCGTACAGCACGAAACGCATTGGCCCTC
Source organism: Gemmatimonadota bacterium (assembly GCA_039588935.1). Classification (GTDB taxonomy): domain Bacteria; phylum Gemmatimonadota; class Gemmatimonadetes; order Gemmatimonadales; family GWC2-71-9; genus JBDGYW01. The sequence continues at coordinate 340 of JBDGYW010000294.1, forward strand.
CCATCAACGCCCCGATACCTAGGCCGCCCAAGATACCTATGCAGAGTTGAACCGCCCCCTTCTTCATGACGAGCCGTACGATCGACCCGCGCTCCGCGCCGAGCGCCATCCGTATTCCCATCTCCAAGCGACGCTGGCTCACCGAGAAGGCTAGGACGCCGTAGAGACCGACCGCTGCAAGGAACAGAGCGGCGGCGCCAAATACCGTAAACAGGCGTCCGAACATGGCGAACGCCCAGGTGGCCTGCTGGATGGCATCCTCGAGGGTCGCCACCGCGTACACGGGCAGGTTCGAGTCGAGATCCGCCACGATTTCGCGCACACGAGTCGCCATTGGCTCGGGCGGTCCCGCCGTGCGAACCGCCAAGGCATGAAACCTGTAGTCACCCAAGCCGTTTGGGACATAGAAGCGCTCGGGACTCTTGCGGTCGTCGCCGATGCCCCCTACACCGCCCCCTACGTACATGTCGGGTACCACGCCAACAATGGTAAGCCATTGCTCCCGCGGCGTGGATATTCCCCAGCGGATGCGGCGGCCCAGCACATCACGATCCGGCAAAAACCGGTCTACGAAGCTCTGACTCACGATCGTGACGGGATCGCCCCCGACTCTCGCTTCCAGGGCGTCGAAGTCACGGCCCTCCAGCAGCGCGACGCCGAAAGTGCGGAAATAGTCGGGGGAAATCGAGCTGAGGTATGCGGAGGGATAGTCCCGCTCCGTTGCGTAGCTCTCGCCCTCCACGCCCACGGGCTCCAGGTAACTCCCAAGCGCGGGTAGATGGGTACCGAGTGTCGCAGACGTGATGCCCGGTTCCTGTTCCAGGCGCTCCTTGAGAAGATTCAAGAACAAATCACGGCTCTGTGCGTCCGGATAATCGGCTTCGAACAATCCCACACGGCCGGTCAGGACGCCACCGGGCTCGAAGCCAAGATCCACGTTCCGCAGTTTGATCACGCTCTTGATCAAAAAGCCGGCGCCTATCAAGAGTGCGCAGGAGACCGCGATCTCAGCTACCACTAAAGCGTTGCTCGTCAGACCCAATCGCAAGCCGGACGAACCTCGCGTCTCGTCCTTTAAAACCTCGCCGATCTCGACGCCTGAAGCTCTGAACGCCGGCAGCATGCCGGCCGCGATGCTGGCTGCGATCGTGGCCGCGAACGCAAAAAACACAACGGGAAGTCCTACTCCCATATCGATCCAGTAGGGCTTCTCAACGCTCGCTTGGATCCGATCGATGACCTCAACCCCCCATGCAGCTATCGCGACTCCGATGATGCCGCCCAGGAACGCGAGCATCGCGGATTCCACCATTAGCTGTCGAATCACGCGGAACCGGCTCGCGCCGAGTGCCGTCCTCACGGCCACCTCTTTGGAGCGGGATGCGGCTCGCGCCAGCAACAGGTTCGCGACGTTCGTACAAGCGATCAGGAGCACTCCAAAGGAGCTGGCGAGCATCACCCACATGACGGCGTGGATCTCGGTGGGCATAAAGCGGAAATCATACCGCTTCATGCCAAACTCCAAGTTCTGGTTGCTGTCGGGAAAGCGCCGGCCGAGTTCGCCGGCAAGCGCTGACAGCTCGGCCCTTGCAGCTCCTACGTAGACTCCTTCCCTGAGCCTACCGAATAGCAGTAGTGGTCTTCCAGATCCTCTGGCCAGCGACGATACGTCGATACGGTTCGGTAGCCAGATGTCCTCGTTGAAGGGGAAGGCAAACCCCTCGGGCATTATCCCGACAACCTCGGTCGCCTCGCCGTTCACCCGGATCACTCTTCCGATCGTGGAGGTGTCGCCCGCAAACCTGTTTTGCCAAACATGATACGCCAGCACCGCGACCGGGCTGGCGCCAGGAGCATCCTCATCCGGAAGAAAGGTCCGCCCGAGGATGGGAGGGACCTGCAGGTGACCCAGCGCGTTCGCGCTCACGAACGCCCCCGCGAACCGTTCCGGCGGTCCTTCTTCTCCAGCCAGGTTTGCCGTGCCCCGGTAAACCGCCGCGAGATCTTCGAACGATGTAAGGAGCTCTCGAAGGTCCAGGTAATCGTGCGGCGAAACATCCCAGTCTTCAGCGCCGAGGTCGGGTCGATTGGCGTTGATGTACATCAAGCGGTCAGCATCCGGGACCGGCAGACCTATCATTATCGAGCCGAAAACCGAACTGAACGATTGAGTGCACACCGCCACGCCGAGACCGACTGTGAGTATGGCGATCAGGGATACTGATGGCGTCTTGATCAACATCCGGACGCCATGCCTGATATCGCCGAGAATGGCCGTTTGCATGATGATATCTCTGAATCTGGGGAACCGGACCACGCGAGGGAGCCGCTTGAGACGAAAGACTGAATAACGCCCGCCAAGAGCGATGGCTGTGCGCCAATACCAGATCCGTGGGAAACGGGAAATCCCGGATCCGACGACGTCCCTGTACTCCTGACGCAGATCGCCCAGAATGCTTAGCCCGAGCACACCGCTCGGTAGCAGCGGCGTCAACAACGCTTCGGCCAACCTAGGCGGTTTAGGAACTGGAGAGTTCTTTTTCATCGGCTCTCCAGAACTCTGTCGAGGCCTCGCCACAGCTTCTGGAGGGCATCGCGCGACTTCTGAAGCTCCGCGACTCCTTCGGGTGTCACTTTGAAATACCGCTGGGGAAGTCCGCCTCTTACTCCGTCTGTCGCCTGAGCGGACCAGGTCAGGTAACCCTTCTTCTCGAGCCGATCCAGAGTGGTGTAAAACGCACCCTTGCTGACCTTACGGTTTGCGCTTTGTTCGAGTTCCCGCCGCACCTGCAGCGCGTTTGCCCCTTCACCACCCTGGAGGATGGCCAAGAGAACCATCTGCTCGAACTCGCCCAAAAAGGTAGTGGATGGCATGTCGCCCCCTATTCGACTACACCGGCGGTTCCCTGATATGGATACACACAACTCCCAAAACCGCACGGTACACATTGTAGACCTGACATATGGTACACAATGTAGACCGAGAGCGCAAGGGGGATGCTGGATGTGTTGCCCGCGCATCGACATTCTGTTGGAAATCGAACAGAGTGGAGAAGTGTACGCGAATGCCGTTGATCCAACACGGAAAAAGCAATACAATAGCGCTTCAGCCACCTCCTCCTTCCGGGATCGACACGATGAACGTCGCGCTATCTGAGAACGTGAAAACACGATTTACCCTCGCGGCCGTGGGCCTCGTGCAGGGTCTCGTGTACTATCTGGCTTACGAATACTGGCCCGACGGCGTCAATTCGAGGGCTATTGTCGCAGCAGCGATCTTCTTCGCCTCCGGCTTTGCATTGATTTTCCAGCTCAGCTGGACCGGAAAAGACATCAAGCGGCTGCTCGCTGTCACGGCAGTACCGCCACTCGTTTTCGCACTTGTCGCGTTCTGGGTGTGGCAGCAGGTGCCGGCCGGCGACGTACCATACCAATTCGATGAAACAAGGATGCCGACTTGGACCTTCAGCTCGGTTCTAGCCCTGTTCCTAGTAACGCCCATTCTCCAAATCTTCCAGAGAACAGGGCAACGATCGTTCCCTTACGCCGACCAAGTGACGCGCTACTGGGGCAACATGTTCGTCGTCTCTTTAGGAGGGATGGTAGTCGGCGCTTTTTGGGCGGTCATCCTGTTGTGGAGCGAGCTGTTCACACTGATCGACGTCACGTTCTTCGATAACGTTTTCACTGACCCGGCATTCGTTTGTATGGGCCTCGCGGCTGTCTTCGGTTACGCGATCGCCCTCGGCCGGGAATGGGAAAAACTCACGACCACACTCCGGGCGGTCTTGTTCACCGTTCTCAAGGCACTAATGCCGCTTCTGGCGGTCATCGCGTTGCTTTTCCTCGCGAGCCTGCCGTTCACCGGACTGCAACCGTTGTGGGATACTCGACATGCCTCTGCAACCCTGCTCTCTCTGATCGCACTCACGATTCTGTTTTTCAACGGAGCCTACCAAGACGGCTTAGGCGATCCCCCCTACTCGCTCTGGATCAGACACCTCGTTGAAACAGCGCTTGTCGCCGTTCCGGTGTATGCTGCAATCACGTTCTACGCCCTGTACCTCCGAATCGACCAGTACGGCCTGACATTCGGGCGGTTCTACGGTGTGCTGTTTGCGGTGGGTGGCATGTTGTGCGGCCTCGGGTATGCTGTGGCAGTGTTCAGGAGGCGCGGCGGTTGGATGTCGCCGGTACGTCAGGTTAATGTCGGAATGGGATGTATCGTCGTAGCCTGCGCGGTGCTGACACACACTCCTGTTCTCGACCCACTGAGGTGGAGTGCACGAAGCCAGTTCAACAGGCTTGCAGAGGGTGACGTCGATGCGAGCGAGTTCGACTATGGATACTTGAGGTTTCAGCTCGGACACGTAGGATACGCGACACTCGAAAGGATCGAGGCGCTCACCGACCACCCACAAGCAGAAGTCATAAGCGAACGAGTAAACGCCGCTCGTGACGCCGAAGAGTACGCAGACGTGAGGCCTCAGCCGGCGACTCTTCTATCGGCAAGCGACATCGTGCCATTCGACACCTCCACCACGCTGCCCGATGCGCTCGTGCGTTTCGCCGTCACCAATCTCACCCAATATCAGGCAGATGAATGTGAGGAGAACGGCGACTGCACCATCTTCCCGGTAAACCTGGATGCCGACGACGAACAGGAATACGTCATGCTGTTGTCAGGCGAACGAAACTATACGATCCTGGCGTTCGACCTCGATGAAGGAGGCACGTGGATGCAAGCGGGACGGCTCCGACCCTACGGCCCCCGCGCCAGTCTGCCCCTTAGAGCAACGCTTCTGGACACGCTGCGCCAGGAGGGGGCGCTCACCGAACAAGCGCATTACAGGGATTTGGTGATCGGGGACGTGAGACTACGTGTGATGCGGTAGGTGTCGAGACTCGTAGGCGACGGTTCCTCGCTACTTCTTGCGGCTTCCGTGGTCTCCTGTTACCGCGAACACCTTGGCCTTCTCGAGTGCATGATCGAGTCGCGGCTGAAACCCAGCAACAGGACCAACGCACCTTTCACTTAGCTGCCGTAGGCCTGACACCATCATCAGAGGTTCCATGGGCGGGTTGCTCACCAACGTCTGCCGCCAGAACTCTTCTGCCAGGTCGTGGAATGCCACCACCGTATCCATCTCCTCTTCAGCGAAGATTCCTCTCTCCACGAAGTCGCGAAGATCGAAGACAACACCGCCAAGCGACATCTGGATGGCTTCGCGGGTGCCGCCTCCTACGGTGGAGATGCGTTGAAGGAACCTGTCTCGACGAGTCTCACTCATGGAGATTCCTTGGGCTTGGGTTACCAGGTCGTGCGGGGGTGAGTTCGATGTGTGGACGGAACCGTTCAACCGGTCTCCCACCAGGCGATCTCGCCCTCGTGGCCGCAGTTGGGACACTCTTTCCGTTCAGGCTCGCCAAACAACGCGAACCTGTGCAAGCAAGTCGGGCAAACACCATAACGCTTCCCGAGATTGTATGTTGATGGTCTGCCACGTGGCCGTTCGTATCCTGCCCGGTACACAACGGTGAAACGCTTGGGACGCCGTGGGCGAATTTCGAGGACCCGACGCGGCACCTCGACCAATGACTCGTACAACAGCAGCGAGACACGATCATCGAGTTCATCATTCATGACCGGATACCAGGCTCCAGCCCGGAGATTCCTCGAATGAGGCGGCTGTACAGTTGGCCAGAGACGCGCCCAGGCCTTGGCTTTCTTTGCTTCGCTCATATGAATGCAGCCATAAAGTCTTGTTACGAAAACGTTTCAGGCAGAGTGTGCAAATTACTCTTGGGAGATCCGAAAATCGAGGACTCTGAACCGACCAAGATCGCTGCCAGCTGTGCCCGGTTTCCCGGGCACAGTGGTTTGCGAGATATCCGTCGGGTTCTCAGAAACACAAAGCGGCTCACCTCACGCGGTTACCATCCGCGTCCAGTCGAATCGCGTTACCCAGACCAAGTTCTCTCAGCCCACTGAGCTGAGTCGCGGCGTCACCGACAATCACATATATCATCTGGTCGGGGTGTATGTACTCCTGCGAGAGCCTGCGGTGTTCGTCCAGCGTCATACCCTGAACCACAGCCTGATCCCGCATTACATAGTCAATTGGAAGCTCATAGTTCGCGATCTGATCCAGCATGCCTTGGACAGCTCCCAACGTCTCGAACCGGCGCGCATTGGACTGTATGAGCGCGTTCTTGACGAACGTGAGATCTTCCTCGGCGATTCCCTCTCGATAGCTCGCAATCTCGTCTCTGAAGATCTGAGCGGACTCGAGCGTGGCATTGGCCTGTACAGCAGATGAAGCGACGAACAAACCGGGATGGAAACCGCCGGACATACGCGAGCTTGCACCGTACGTGTAGCCTTTCTCTTCCCGAAGGATCATGTTGAGCACACTGTTGAAGCTGCCACCCAACCTGTAGTTCATCACCGTCGTCGCGTAGTACTCGGGGTTCATGCGCTCTGTGCCCAGGTGCCCCACATAGATCTGTGACTGCCTTGCACCAGGCATATCCACGAAGTAAAGACGGGATGCGCTCGGAAGCTGTAGGGGCTCGTACTCAGGGAAGCTGACCTCTTTGGCCGCCCACTTTGCTTCCAGAGGCGAAAACAGCTCCACTGCCTCGGCTTCCGTTATGTCACCAACGATCGATATATGGGCTACCGAAGGCGAGTAGTTGGCTTCGTAGAATGCCTGAAGGTCAGCGAGTGTGATTTCCTGCACCATCTCCACAGACCCAAGCGTGTAGTGCCCGAGAATGTGATCCTCGCCATAAACGAGCTTGTTCAGAACATTCGAGCCGATCGACCGAGGATTTACTTTGGACCTGTTTATCGTCTCGATCGTCTCGTCCTTGATGCGGGCAAATTCCGTCTCGTCCCAACGGGGCTCGAGGAGTATCTCCTCCACCAGATCGTAGATTTCTTGGACCATGGACTTGAGGCCGTTGGCGCGGATACCGATCGACTCACGCCCAGTAAACATCGAGATATTCGCCCCCACATCGTCTATAGCCTCTTCCAGCTCGAGCGGAGTCTTGGTCCGCGTTCCCTCCATCATGATGTCGGTCATGAGGTTGGCCACGCCTACCTTGTCGATGTCATCCAGAAGCATTCCGCCCTTCAGCGTCATGGAGAACTGCACCAGCGGAAGTTCGGTGTGCTCGACTCCAAAGAGTCTCAGGCCGTTATCAAAGGTGTGCGTCCAGACATCTGGCAAA
>JBDGYW010000295.1:0-7576 GCA_039588935.1 Gemmatimonadota bacterium
GATGTTTCCGACCGAGATGTTGCCGTGACCTTCGAAGGCGGCGATTAGCGTAACCGCGAACTCGGGCGCAGACGTGCCGAGAGCCACCACCGTCAGGCCAATGACGAGTTCGGAGATTCCAAGCCGTTTGGCAATTCGGGCTGCCGCCTCTACAACCCAGTGGGCGCCGAGCCCGATAAAAGCGATGGTCAGTAGCACGACCAGGCAATTGGCATATAGAGGTATACTATCGAGGCGTAGGAAAGCGCCCATTCGCCCGGCCTTCTGAGGTGGTTATCGGCTCATGCCGAAGCAGGTGGGTGCTCTATCGAGCTTCCTCGCCACCGTTCGGCCGACGCGACGCCTGACGAAAGCTTCGAGTGCATTGTCAACATCGACCCCCTTTCCGATGATGTGAATCTCCATGTCCGTGCTCCTTACTTCAAAGGGAACATGGAATGAACTTAGCGCTCGAACTTGATATCAAAAAATCGAAAGAATAGAACTACATCTTCGATTTTGCCGAAGATAAAGACCCTCCATGTAATCACTTGACGACCAGCATCTGCGCTGTACTTCAGTCGTCTATCGGTACGGAAACCTCATTCGAGCAGAGGCGGCATCTCGTTTTCTCGCACGGGCGAGCGCGGCCGTTCAGGTGCCGTACGAATCCGCTCACTACGGTAAACAAGGCACGGCGGCTACCCCAACAACACCTTCGACCATCCCGAATATTGAGTCACAAGAATTCGACTTGTTCTGAAATTGCGGCACCGTTAGTCTATGTCATGAGACCGTAGGGATGTGCTCCGAGAGTCAATCGCATCACCGAATCGAACCACCTTCTACTGCTCCGTCGAGGCGGATGTGGTGAATCTGTCCGTGCACCACCCTTCTGGCAGCCATTCAGGTGCAGCAACGCAAGGGAGATCCACTTGGCACGTGAGCAAGAAGGCCCGGGTGCTGCTCGGCACGTGAAGCGCCTCCACAAGCAACTCTCGCTGTTCGACGTTTACGTGATTACGACAGGCGCGATGTTCAGTTCGGGTTTCTTTTTACTGCCGGGATTGGCGACAGCTGCTGCGGGACCCTCAGTTGTGCTTGCGTATCTCCTTTCGGCATTTCTGATCGTTCCTGCCATGTTGAGTCAGGCCGAGCTGGCAACTGCCATGCCGCGGGCAGGCGGTGCGTACTTCTTCCTCGACCGTGCGTTCGGACCTCTTGTAGGGACAATCAGCGGATTGGGAACGTGGTTGGCATTGATACTCAAGAGTGCGTTTGCATTGATCGGCATGGGCGCGTATCTGGCCATCTTCTTTGACGTGCCAATCAAGCCCCTGGCCATCGTCCTCGTGGTCATCTTTGCTATTCTCAACGTAGTCGGGACCAAGGGCTCGACCACGCTCGTTAGGTGGTTAGTCTTCGGATTGTTGGCCATCCTGGGCGTGTTTGTTATCCACGGTCTCGCTTATGTGGTTTCACAAGGGCCGCTGGAGATCCGACGAGGGTTCACCCCGTTTATGCCGCATGGAGTAGACGGGCTGTTGGGAACCGTCGGCCTTGTGTTCATCTCCTACATGGGCCTGACAAAAGTGGCCGGCCTAGCTGAAGAAGTCACCAATCCTGACCGCAACATTCCGTTGGGGATGGCTCTTTCACTCGGCACAGTCACCATCATATACGTGGTCGGGACGTACATCATGGTGGCGGTGCTGGGCACCGACGTACTAAGCAGCAGCCTGACGCCTGTCGCCGACACCGCCGAGGCGTTTGTTACCTGGATCCCACCACAGGCAGCGGTGCTGGTGATCGCGGTCGCGGCCATTGCCGCATTCACGGCCATGGCGAACACGGGGATACTGGCGTCTTCCCGCTACCCGTTGGCCATGGCACGGGACGCGTTGATACCTGAAGGTTTCGGAGCTATTGGCCGGTTTCGGACACCCTGGGTTTCGATCGTGACGACATGCACGACGCTGGTGTTGTGCCTCGTGCTGCTTGACGTGGTTGATGTGGCAAAGCTTGCCAGCACACTTCAGCTACTATTGTTCGGGTTGATCAACCTCGCCGTGATCGCAATGCGGGAGAGCAAGCTCCATTCATACGATCCAGGATTCCGATCACCCCTGTATCCCTGGATGCAGCTGAGCGGGGTCACACTGCCATTCATCCTCATAGCCGAAATGGGCTGGCTGCCGGTCCTGTTCTCGATTGGAGTCGCTGCGCTGAGTTTAGCTTGGTATACATATTATGCTCGAGGGCGGCTCGCGCGGGACGGTGCGATCTACCACGTGTTTGAGCGCATGGGACGAGCCCGGTCAGTCGGAGTTGATCACCAATGGCGCGACATGTTGAAGCAGATGGGCACGCGTGCGGCCGACTCGTTTGAAGAAATAGTGGGTCGGGCCTTCGTTATCGACGAGAGAACACAGTCGGCCTCGCTCGATCCGTTGATCATCAAAGCATCTCGCCTACTTAGCCGACGCTTGCCCGTAACCCCCCGCCAACTCGCCGAGGGTTTCGTGTGTTCCATCCAACAGGGTGATAGCCCGGTGGAGCACGGCACTGCCATCCTGCACACTCGCCTACCCCGCGTGGATGGAGCCGAGATAGTTCTTGTGCGCTGCTTGAAAGGCATTCGACAGGACGCCACGCACATCCAGCTTGTCGGTCAAGCGGGCACCAGCATACCGATCCGAGCGGTGTTCTTTCTGGTAGGCGATACAACGAATCCCGGCCGTCACATTCGTATCCTTGGTCAGCTTTGCGCGAAGATCCAAGATGATCACTTCATGGGGAATTGGATGGGCGCCGGAAACGAACTTGAGCTGCGAAGGACAGTCATAAGCGACGATCGCTTTCTCGCTCTCCAAGTCCGATCGGGCACACGGACTGAGCCACTCATCAACCTGGCGCTGGTCGATTTCGACATGCCAAAAAGCACCCTGGTCGCTTTGGTACACCGCGGCGGGGAGATAATAGTACCGCGTGGACATACGGTGCTACTGGAAGGGGACCACTTAGCCATCATCGGCGAAACGAGTGGTATCCATGATCTCACAGATCGTTACGGCGCTATCAGCGCGCCGGATACGGAGTGAGGATGCGCCGTCGGGCCGGAACTCGTAGTGGCGGCGGCAAACACCGATCCGCAACTCAGAAACCGAACTACGCAAACAGATCCGAACGCGCCGCTTGACAGATTGCAGCCACCGCCGGATGTTGGACCCTCCGTTCCACTGAAATCGCGTACCAGCGTTCCACGATCTCAGCCGTATCACCAAGCTTGCGAACATTGTATTGCCGTCGAGCGTCTTCGGCCACGATTGAAGGGACCGCGAACACGCCAGCACCAGCCTGTCCGAATACCTTGAGGAGAGCACTGTCCTCGAACTCCCCGACCACCACCGGCCGAATACCCAGACTGTCAAACCAATGCTCCAGCGAATGACGCAGGGTTGTCCCCTCCGCCGGCAACAGAAAGGGCGCGCCTTCGAGTGAATGCGGGAAGCCCTTACATAAGTCCGCAATGAGGGGCGCTGTGGCCATGAATGTCACGCCGCACTCGCCTAGCAGATGATTGAATGCGCGAACTTTGAGGTTTGGAGGGACCGGTGCGTCTGTCAAGACGACGTCGAGTTCATGAATCACAAGCCTCGCCAGCAGGTTCTCGCTCGTGTTCTCGACACACGAGATCCGCAAATCTTCGGCACCTCGAAGCGCAGGTTCGATCAGTCGGTAGGCAACGAGTTTCGGCAACACATCGGCCACGCCAACGAGCAGTTTGAGCGAACGACCTGCGGGACGTCCTTTCAGACTGTCGGTCAACTCTCGCCCCAACGTGAAGATCTCGTTTGCGTAGCGGTACACGAGGCGACCCACGTCGGTGAGAACCAACCGCCTTCCCGACCGGTCGAACAACTCCTCGCCGAGTGCCTCCTCCAATGTGCGAAGCTGGGCGCTAACGGTCTGGGGCGTGAGGTGGAGCTTTTTGCTTCCCTCCGTGAGGCTGCCTTCCTGCGCCACGGTCCAGAAGTAGAGCAGGTGGTGGTAATTGAGCCAGTTCATTGTTGCTCCGCCGCTTCATAGTTTCGACAATATCGAAGCAAATGTCATACAAATTCGATTTGTACGAAAGTCAAACAAGGGTTAGAGTTCAAGGCGCAGGTCGCTTGTACTCTGATTTTGGTCGGTTCTCGTGGCGGATCAACTTTGTCGCATTTAGCCAATGGGCGATGGACCAACCCTTCCAGTGTGGCCGGCAACTGAAGGAGCAAGGTGTGACATGAGTCATAGTGGCCAGGTCAACCAGGACTCTGCACCCCGGACCCTAAAAGCCCCTCTCTTCCACTCCGTTACGAAGCGCGTGCTCTACCAGGTCGACGAGAGCGAACTGAAGTGATTGTTGTCCTGGTTTTGCATCATGGATGACACCTCGAGCTTCGCCGGTAGATCCACGGCCGCGTCGGATGATGCTTTGACCACGGCGAGGATCGAGAATATCCGTGGGGAGCTTGAACGCGAATTGGCTCGGCTGAAGCACAGACTAACGGTGGCTTTGCCCAGCAGGATACTCGACGTATGCGAAGGCCAACACGCTGCGGCCGTGGACGACGAATTTACCAAGCAATGTGGAGCTGACTTTCGCGACAGACTTCAAGAGCGCTGCGCCGAGATCTTGGGCGCTTTGGATCGCATCCAAAAGGGATCCTACGGCCGCTGTGCGATATGTGGGGAGCGCATACCCTACACGCGGCTGGAGGTAGTGCCAGAAACACGCACCTGTATAACGTGCTGTCGATGAGAACTTCCACGACCGAACCCAACATCTCCGGACGCAGGCATAACCCGACTATGGAGGTTTTTTAATGCGCCGTATTGTATATGCAGCATTTGCCCTTACCGTGCTCGCCGCGTGTCAGCCCGCAAGTACTGAACTGACCGACTATCAGAAGCATGAGATTGCGGCTGAAGTGGAACTGCTCCACGGTCAATTCTGGGAAGCTTGGAGAGTATATGATGGTAGAGGAATGTCGTATTACCGCGACTCTCCAGAGTTTACCTTTGCGCTTGATGGACAACTTCTAAATGGATTTGATGCGGTTAACGATGCTGTTCAATCTTCGGACGTGGCGACCCAAGAGATAACGTTCAACGAAGTGCAGATCACTGTGCTGGCTCCAGATGTCGTCTGCACAATGGAACAGGGAACGTATACGGAAACGGATGCGGATGGAGCGACTGGACCCGAGACGGCCTTTGCGTTTACCGCCATTTGGGTCCGTAGCGACAGCGAGTGGAAGGTGCATTTCGCCCACGCATCGACGCCCACTCCCGAAACCCCGTAAAGTAGTTTTGACGTGAGCCGCACCGCACGGCACGTTGCCGGGCGGTGTTGCTTTCCCGCTCTGGGTCAGACTGTTGGTTGCTGATGCGTATTCGCAAGTATCGGTAAAAGTCGGTACGTAGTGGTCACGCCGCACTCGACTAGAAGACGATTGTATGCGCACTTTGAGGTACGGCCCGATGAGACGGAGGGCCACGAGTTTCGGCAACACGTCCGCCACACCAACTAACAATTTGAGCGACCGACCGATCGGGCGACCCCGCCTCTTCAAAGTTTCGAAATTTGCGAAACGAATGTCGTATAAATTCGATTTGTACGAAAAAGAGGGAACGATTAATGTACAAAGTTCAGAGTAGGGGCGGATGCGCGTCCTACTCATGCTGCACAAAAGGAACCCCACTCTGTACACCGAACCACGTGTGGTCTGCGGGACCACGGAAATGAGCGGAATTTTGGACATCATTTCTGATGCTGTACAACCAGTGGCTCACCAAATCCCTCCGGGGTGCTGTCCCGTGAATGCCTATGAAGATATCGATCCGGCCTACCGAGAGACGCCGGTCGAGGAGTTGCTGGCCTATCACAATCTGGGGGCAGAATTCCGCAGTCATCCGAACCCGGAATTGCTAATTGGCACGTGTATGGACTACCGTGTGACGCTTCGGCTACCTCCAGACTTCGCTTACCTGATTCGAGTTGGTGGAGCCAATCTTCGGGGCCTGGAGTTTCACATCTCCACAGCCGTAGTGCAGGGGGTAACGTCCATTTGCGTGGTAGGCCACGACAATTGTGCGATGTGTGGCGTGGTGGCCCGCCACCGCGAGTTCGTGGCTGGCCTCGTCGATAACGGTGGCTGGAGCAAGCGTGACGCAGAAAACCACTTCAAGGCAAATGCTCCCCACTCAGATATCGGAAACGTTGTTGGCTTCCTTCAATGGGAAGCGGTACGTCTGAGTAGGCGCTACCCCCGGGTGCTTGTGGCCCCGCTCTTCTACTCCGTTGCGGAACGCGTGCTATATCAGGTTGATACGGGGGAACTCAAATGATTGCCGTACTATTTTACGTAACGGATGACGCTCGCGGCTCCACCGCAATGGTCACTACCGGCCCGGATGATACCCTGACCAGCGCAAGGATCGACAAGATTCGTCGCGGGCTTGGTCTCGAGTTGGCTCAGCTGAAGCAGAGACTAGCGGTGGCATGGCCCCGCAAGGCCCTTGCGGCCTGTGAAGCCAGATACAATGTCTCCGTGGACCACGTAAGAGCCGGCCAACGTGCATCTGGGCTCTACGATAGGCTTCAAGAGCGTCGCGCAGAGATCGTAGGCGCACTGGATCGCATTCAAGATGGGTCCTTCGGCCGCTGTGCAATATGCGGAGAACCGATACCCTACACGCGGCTGGAAGTGGTGCCCGAAACGCATACCTGCCATAGGTGCTGCCAGTAAGAAGTTTGGCGACTCTGCATGTTTCCCAAACGGGGTCGCAGCGCCGTTCCAGTCATTGCCACCACTCAGGCCGCCAACCCGTTCATCTGGCTGCTGAACGCCTCCGCTTCTGCATTGCTCCGTTTGTTTGGCGCTCGACCGCCCACGGGTGATGCAGGTCAGGTCGGTACGCGAGGACGGTGTGGCGCGGCGCCTTAAGTGTTTTCGGGTACGGAGCTTTGCAGATCGGTATAATTCTCGTGTTAGAAGGAGCCAAGAACTGGTGTCCCGACAGAAGGCATAGACATGAGTACACCAAAGAACCCAGAAGCAGAATTCTTGGCCAGGATAACTACCGGTACGACGCACGAGATCCGGAATGTTCTGGCAATTATCCAGGAGTCCGCTGGCCTCATTGAGGACATGGTTGGGGCTTACGAGAAGAGCGGCTCACTGCGACCAGACCGGCTTTTCCGGTCGGTGGAACGAATAGGCACGCAGGTGAAACGGGGCGCTGAACTCATGACGGCGCTCAACCGTTTTGCACACAGTGTGGACCACACCCAAGATCGGATCGACCTAAACCAAGAGACTTTGCAGGTTGCGCTCTTATGTGCTCGTGTGGCCAAACAAAAGGGTCATCAGGTGCGAGTGCGAGGGAAAGACAAAGACGTAATGTTGACTGTCAATCGCCTGCACCTTCAAATGGCACTTTTTGCTAGTGTGGAATGCTGCTTGGAACAGTTGCCGGAGCCCGGTACGGTTGTTATGCATTCTGGCCGGATTGGAGACATCCCAACGGTCGATTTTACCGGTGAAATTGG
>JBDGYW010000296.1:0-1569 GCA_039588935.1 Gemmatimonadota bacterium
CTCGATCGAGTCGGCTGACGGTTTGGAAACCACTTCCTGGAAGACAGTCGTGAGCGACAATGTGACCCTCGCAACCTCGAGCGACGGAGTCTTCTCAGGCGGTGACGTGATCAACGGCGGTGGAACGGTCATCGAGGCAATCGCTGACGGGCAGCGCGCCGCTATCGCGATCGACCAATACTTGGGCGGCTCCGGCACGCTGCCACCGGACGTGAGCATGAGCTTGTACCGTGCCAGCGACGAAGAGCTGGCGAAGGCAATTACAAGCAATAGAGAGCCGATGCTGTCGGTGGAGGAGCGATTGGGTGGTTTTCGCGAAGTTGTGAATGGGTTTCAGCATGCGGGAGCATGCGCCGAAGCCAATCGCTGCCTGCGCTGCGACCTCGAGAAACATCGATCCTGACAGAGTATGTAGGCTCGGGAGAACATATGAGCACCATCAATCTGACCATCAACGGCCGAAAGCTCGCCGCGGAAGAGCACCAGACGATTCTCGATGTGGCGCTTTCCAATGACATACACGTACCACGTCTCTGCTTCGATCCGCGCCTGACATCCACCGGTTCGTGCCGCTTGTGTCTGGTGGAAATCGAGGGTGAGCGAGGCCTGCAGACTTCATGCACGCGCCTTGTCGCAGATGGCATGATCGTAATCACCGACTCCGACAAGATCCGCGCCTCCCGTAAGATGACGCTCGAGTTCCTGCTCAGCGAACACCGCACCACATGCACAACCTGCGACTCAGACGGCGACTGCACCCTGCAGGACTACGCCTATGAGTACGGCGCAGACGAGAAGCGTTTCCCATCTCTGGTTCCGGAAGGTACCGAGCCGGTTTTCACCGACGGCCACAAAGGCATAGTCTACGATCCTGCCCTGTGTGTGCGCTGCCAGCGCTGTGTGCAAATCTGCTCCGAGGTCGCCATGGTTGAAGCCCTGACGTTGAAGGGCCGAGCCCTGGATGTGCGCGTGAGCACGGCATTCGACCTGCCATTGAATGAAACGAGTTGTGAACTTTGCGGCCTATGCGTCAGCACCTGCCCCACCGGCGCCCTATGGGAGAACGCGGCCAAAGGCCACGGGCGCGCCAAGGACCTGACGAAAGTGCGAACCACGTGCACCTACTGCGGCGTGGGCTGCCAGATCGACCTGAACGTCAATCCACGCACGAACCGCTTGGTGCGTGTGACAAGTGAGGTGGGTGCCGGGCCCAACGATGGCAACACGTGCGTGAAGGGCCGCTTTGGAGCTCAGTTCGTGCATTCCCCCGAACGGCTGACCAAGCCGCTAATTCGCGAGAACGGAGAGTTCCGCGAAGCCTCGTGGGACGAAGCGGTGGGCTACGCCGGGAAACGCCTGGCCGAAATCCGCGACAGATTTGGACCTGATGGAATAGCGTTCTTGAGTTCCTGCCGTTGTACCAATGAAGAGAACTTCCTGATGCAAAAGCTGGCGCGCGTCGGCGGCAAGACCAACAACATCGACCAGTGCGCCACCACCTGTCACGCGCCGACCGTCGCCGGGCTGGCCACAACTTTCGGCTCCGGGGCGATGACCAATTCGATCGAT
>JBDGYW010000296.1:1617-9189 GCA_039588935.1 Gemmatimonadota bacterium
TCAAGGACGTCGATACGCTTTTCATCATCGGATCCAATCCCACTGAAGCTCATCCCATCGTCGGATTCGAGATGAAGAAGGCGCTTCGCAAGGGAGCGAAGATGGTGGTGTGCGATCCGCGCAAGACATGGGTGGCAAGACATGCCGATGTTCATATCCAGCACGCACCCGGCACCGACAACTTTCTCATAAACGCGATGATGAACTACATCATCGAGCAGGATTGGCACAACCATGAGTTTGTGGCCGAACGCTGCGAGAACTTCGAGGAGCTTCGGGCCAACGTCAAAAAGTACGACGTGGAAGAGGCCGCGCGCGTATGCGGAGTCAAAGCCGATGAGATACGTGAAGCGGCCAAGCTATACGCCCACGGCACTCCTTCAGCCATCTTCTACACGTTGGGCATCACGGAACACACCTGTGGCACCGAGAACGTAATGAACCTCGCAAACTTATCGATGCTGTGCGGTCAAATCGGAAAGGCATCATCCGGCGTCAACCCTCTGCGCGGACAGAACAACGTACAGGGTGGCTGCGACATGGGTGCGATACACTCCGTGTTTCCGGGATACCAGAAGGTCGCCGACCCCGCAATGAGAGAGAAGTTCGGCGAGGCTTGGAACGTAGAGATTCCGACGAACAAAGGCGGGCGCATTACCGACTTCATAGAGCAAGCCAACGAAGGAGTGCTCAAGGGCTTTTACGCGTTCGGCGAGGACCCGGTCCAGAGCGAACCAAACCAATCGCTTGTCATAGAGAGCCTAAAAAAACTGGAGTTCATACTGGTGCAGGAAATCTTCATGACTGAGACGGCGAAGCTGGCTGACGTGGTATTGCCTGCCACATGCTTCGCCGAGAAGGATGGTACTTTCACCAACAGCGAACGCCGCGTTCAGCGGGTGCGCAAGGCGCTCGACCCACCCGGTGAAGCGCGTCCTGACTGGCAGATCATATGTGATGTTTCGACGGCCATGGGCTATCCGATGAACTATGCATCCGCAAGCGACGTCTTCGACGAGATGGCCAGCCTGACTCCCAGTTACGGTGGTATCTCCTACGAGCGCATCGACGAAGAAGGATTGCAGTGGCCCTGTCCCACCAAAGAACATCCGGGAACTAAGTACTTGCATGAAGGCCGGTTCACGCGCGGCAAGGGTTTGATGCAAGCCATCAAGTTCCGGCCACCAGCCGAGACTCCTGATGATGAGTACCCTTTGGTGCTCTCAACGGGCCGGACTCTGTACCACTACAACATCGGCAACATGACGCGAAAGAACGAAGCCATTACTCAGAAGCAGAATGAGAACTTCGTCGAATTGAACCCGGTTGACGCAGAGCGGCTTGGGATCGAGGACGGTGGGTTAGTGCGCGTCACTACGCGACGCGGCTCTATCGTTGTGAACGCTCACGTGGGAAATAAGGTAAGACCCGGGGCGTTGTGGATGCCGTTCCACTTCGCAGAGGCTTCAACTAACCTTCTGACCAACGACGCATTCGACAATATCACGAGAACCGCCGAATACAAATGCTGCGCCGCCAAGGTCGAACCCGCTGAAGCATTGGAACCTTGTGCTGCAGAGTGAGTTCTGACCCGGAGTCTCAACCGCAAATGGGCGACCTTCGGTCGCCCATTTGCTCTGCTCCATCGCTATCTCGTTACCTAGATTCCCCGCCTAGAAGTCGGTCTCGTCAGCTGTCGGTCCATACGTTTGGGGAACCGGTACGTCGCACATGCGTAAGTAAACCGACAATTGACCGCGGTGGTGCACGTTGTGGTTCATCAGGAACCCACGGACAACAGCTACCTTCGGCATTGACGCAAGCACTTCCTCACCCTTCTTCATAGTCCATATCTCCATCCATTCACCATCGTTCTTTGAGGCCAGCACTTCTCTGGTCTGAGCGACGTTTGCGTCAAACGCCTCGATGATCGCCGCACGGGATTCGTAATTGGGTGGCTTGTACTCTTGCATTTCAGGTGATTCAAAGTCCATGGAATCCGCGTTCAACATCATCGGCCCCCACGAAACCGACTCGGCGAGGTGACTCGCCAATCCACCCATCGTCATCGACTTGTCGTGCGGACCCCAACCTAGTTTCTCGTCGGGCACGCGCTCTAAGTGTTTCCTCGTGATCTCCATTTCATGGTCGTACTCGGGGAGCAATGAGCCACTGATTGATCCCGCAGTTGGGTCGGCTGCCATAAGATACTCCTTTAATAGGTATTTCGGTATCGATAAAGGAGGTTACGCAAAGGTGGTTGCGGTGACAAGGGTGCTCGATGCCCCCGCCATCACCTCGCGCCCAGATAGTCTTCGATGCAGATGGTCCACGCCCACTGCGCTGGCAACTCCTGAAACGTTACGCCCGAGACATCCACGTACAGCGTGTCGCCGGCTGAACGCCAAGGTAGATGCCTATCGAGGCCGAGCATTCGGACGGCTGCGCCGGGCAGCGGTGGGGGGATGGGAATCACCAACTCGTTTTCCGGCCACTCGAAAGTGATGGCGAATAGATCGGTGTCCTTGGTCGTGTACGCCAGATATTGCGCTTGGGATTGGTAAACGGCGTACAAACCGTCACCACTCGCCAATTGCTGGCTCGTGAACAAACACTCTTGTGGAACGACCTGCCTGGGTAGACTCGGGCTAGACCAAAAGAGATGCACCGTCGCTTCGAGTTCCTTCTCGTAGAACTCGACTCGAATTGGATATTTCCTGCCTGCGTCGAGCAGGATCCTGCCCCGCAGCCCCTCCCGTTCCTCTACCAACGTAGTATCGAGTTCTAGCCCGCCGGTCTCCCAACGTTCGAGAATCAGGTGATCCCCGATCCAAACGCGAACGCCGTCATCGTCATCCGCCTCAACCTCAAACGTGTATGTCTCGGATCGAGGAGCGTCGACAAAACCGGTCCATACCGCAGTGAAGTCGTCTTCTCGTATCGGTCGGCCCGGTGAGTTGCGCACCCAGTTGAAGTCGATGGTTGGGTCCACCCGCTCGAGCGTTACCTCGCGTTCCTCGCCGGTCTTGGTCCAGGGTCGCGAGCCATAGATCGCCTCGCCGTTCACGGCAAGCCAACCACCGAGCTGTAGAAGGCGTTCCTGCTGGAGCAGCGGTATCTGCCCGTCCGCCTTTGGGCCCACGTTCAGGATCATCCCGCCCCCCGCTGCCACCGCCCTCGCAAAACGATGGACGAGCTCGGCAGGCGTCATATACGCATCGAGATCCTCGTTACGATTGAGCGCAAAGGAACGACCGAGGCCGCGCACTTCAGTCCACGGCCGATCGACTACTTCGATCCCGGCACTGTACTCGGGCGTGAGAAAGCCTATGTCCGAACCACTGCCCCATCGGTCATTCACGATGGCGTTCGGACCCACGGTGTCGTAGTACCAATCGATCAACTCGCGGGCGTGCCACTGCTCCGGTGTATTGAACCACTCTCCGTCGGTGAAGAGTACCTCGGGCAGGTACGCCGAAATCAGTTCTCTGAACTGCGGGATCATGTGCTGCTCGACATAAGGACCGATAGAATCGTTGGGATCGGTGTACCAGCGATGGAGGGGGTGATTCCATTCTGCCAACGAGTAGTAAAGACCCATCCGCAAGCCCGCATCGCGTACGGCTTGTGTGAGATCGCCCACTAGATCTCGTTTCGGACCCACCTGCACGCTGTTCCAGCCCGGAGCATACCGGCTCGGCCAGAGAGCGTAGCCGTCATGATGCTTTGACACGAGGACTACGTAGTGGGCACCGGCCCGTCGAAACAGCTCAGCCCAAGCGTCCGGCTCGAACAGCTCTGCCTTGAACAGCGGCGCCAAGTCGCGGTAGGTGAAGTCATCTCCATAGTGCTCCTGCATGAAACGCGTACGGAGTGTGTCGCCAACCTGCAAGCCGCGGAGAAACCACTCACCGTAGTCTTCCTTTCCGGAGTATGCGGGCACGGAATAGACACCCCAGTGGATGAAGATCCCGAGCTTCGCATTCACGAACCACTCTGGGTAGGGTCGCGCGCGGAGTTCTTCCCAGGTGGCAGCTCCCGATTGACTTCGGGCCTGGGCCGAAATGGGCGTTGCAGTTCCCAGTATGAGCACGATGGCGACAAAGCGCACGCGAACCCGCAGCGGATCACCAGCGACAGTCGCCGACCTACGTCGTTTGCTCATCCTCTCACCTCTCCCGCTCCGAGCTGCGCATCCTCTGAATGTAAAGCTAGAATGATGGAGGCCGCAGCACCAACGATCGCCACGTTGCTATTACTGGTACAGACGGGTAAAGTTGCCGATCAATCCACACTACAACTCGTTTGCACACTACGAGAGGACTCCAAATGCCGAACAGACAATCCGGCTACCGGATGGTTCCGACTGCCCTCATCCTGCTCTCTTTGCTCCTCAGTTCGCCCGCCCTCTCGGCACAGGTCGACGTGTCCGCACTGACGCACGGTTTCTCCTGGCGGGAAGTTGGACCGGCGAACCCCGCAGGACGGATAGTCGATGTAGAAGCAGTCGAAGGCAGTTCTCACATCATCTACGCCGGCGCCGCGACCGGCGGCCTCTGGAAGAGCATTAACGCAGGGATCACCTGGGATCCGATCTTCGACGATCAACCCACCGCTTCGATCGGCGATATCGGTCTGTCGCGTTCAGATCCCAACATCCTCTACGTTGGCACCGGCGAGGCTAACAACCGCAACAGCTCACCATGGGGCGACGGCGTTTTCAAGTCGACCGATGCCGGCGAGACCTGGACGTACGTCGGGCTGCGGGAGACTCGACACATAGCGCGTGTCCTTGTGCATCCGACGAACCCGGACATCGTCTATGTGGCGGCCATGGGCCACTTGTGGGCCACGAACGAAGAACGCGGTGTCTTCAAGACTACGGACGGCGGGCGGAATTGGAGCAAGGTCTTCTACATCAATGACCGGACCGGCGCGACCGATCTGGCAATGGACCCGGTCGATACCGACATCCTCTACGTAGCCGCGCATGAACGGCTACGCGATCGCTTCGACGCAGGAGATCCGGTGGATCGCTGGGGACCGGATGCAGGCATCTACGTATCCAGAAATGGCGGAGCCGACTGGACCCGCTCAACCCAAGGTCTACCCACTATAGATATGGGGCGACTTGGGATAGCCGCCGCGCGAACCAACCCCGGAACAGTGTATGCTCTCGTAGGAACCAGGCCACCCCCGAGGGACGAGGATGCCGAAGAGGAAGAAGAACCGGAAGAGGACCCGCTGAACCCGGACAAGGACGGCATCTTCAAGACGACCGACTACGGTGCCACCTGGGTGAAGGTCAACGACTGGAACAACCGTCCCTCCTACTACAGTCAGATCCGCGTAGACCCGAACGACGCGGATGTGATTTGGGGGTTCGCGTCGCCAATGGCCTACTCAGATGACGGGGGGATCACGGTGAAATCGGGGCCCGAGGTGCAAGGACCTACCCACATCGATTACCACTCCGCCTGGATTGACCCGGACAACTCAGATCATGTCATCGTGGGTGGAGACGGCGGCATCAACGTCACATGGGACCGCGGCAAACACTGGGAGGTGGTGCAGCAGTTCGGTCTCGCTCAGTGTTACGCAATTTCCGCCGACATGCGGAAGCCCTACTATCTAGTTGTCGGCCTTCAGGACAACGGTGTCTGGGTAGGTGCGAGCCGAGGCAGGCTCACTCGCGGCGTGACGAACAACGACTGGTTTGCGCTCTCAAACGCGGATGGGTTCTACAGTCAGGTGGACCCGACTGACTACAACATCATCTATGCTGCGACACAGGGTGGGAGCATCTACCGTCAGGATCTGCGGACTGGACAGCGGACCGGCATTCGTCCCAGCCGACCGAGAGTGGAGGGCGAGGAGGAACCAGAACGCTACCATTTCGACTGGAATGCCCCGTTCCAGCTCTCGCCCCACAACCATCAGACTCTGTACATGGGCGGAAAGATGGTCTTCAAGTCGGTGAACCGCGGAGATAGCTGGGACATCATCAGTCCTAACCTGACCGCGAACCCCGACGAGCGTTACACAGCCATCGTATCAGTCGCCGAATCGCCGCTGAACCCCGGGCTTCTCTGGGCGGGAACCAACGACGGCAACGTGTGGGTACGCCAAGGCGACACCGCCGAATGGACGCTCCTGAGCGGGAACATCAGCGGCGTTCCCCCGCACTACTGGGTCAAGAGGATCGAGGCATCGCACCACGAGCCCGGCAGGGCCTATATCGTGTTCGACGGGCATCGATGGAATGATTTCGCGCCGTACGTCTACACGACCGACGACTTCGGCGAGTCGTGGACGAACATCACCAGCAACCTGCCCGAAGGATCGGTCTATATCATCCGGGAGGACTACAAGAACCCGGATCTTCTCTTCGCAGGCAGTGAGTTTGCCATATACATGTCGATTGACCGTGGCGCGACCTGGTCTCGCTTCATGAACGACATGCCCACCGTACCCGTGCACGACTTGATCATCCATCCGCGGGACGCGGACCTTATTGCCGGGACGCACGGCCGGGGGGCGTGGATCGTCGACAACGTCACACCGCTTCAACAACTGACGGAAGAGGTGCTGGACAGCGATGTCCACCTGTTCGAAGTCCGGCCCGAGGTACAGTGGCTTAGCACCTACGAGTTCTCGTGGACTACCCAGAAACGATTCTACAAGAACAACCCACCGACCGGATCAGAAATTGTCTACTACTTGAAGAGCGAGTATTCCGATTCTGCCACAGTGGAAATTCTGGACGTCGCCGGCAACGTGGTGCGGACGTTGGCGGGAGCTGCGCTAGCCGGCATCAACACCGTCTTCTGGGACCAAAGGGAGCCTCCACCGCCCGAGGAAGAGGGAGAAAGCCGACGGAGGAGGAGAGGACCCAGGGTCGGCCCGCTTTTGCCGCCGGGCGAGTATCTCGTGCGACTGACAGTTGGCAACGACATTCAGACGACACGACTGCTGATCGAGGAGCACAAACCGGGGTACTTGGGCCGTTAGGGAGATGGGCGGCAAGGGCGGCATGAGCTTGCCGCCCTGACCATGCCGCGTATGCCACTAATCCCGCGTATCCGGCAAATGCCGCCCCTCAACTGGAGCTTCAAGCAGCTCCAATCAGGACCAGGATCTCCTGGGCCTGATCGATTCCGTCTTTTCTGAGTCTATCCAACAGATCGGGGCGGCTCTTCCATGCGTGCTTTGGCCCAAGGTTCGACTCGGCAACAACCTTCACATCACCGAAGTCTCCCCTGTCGTGCCAATTGAGGTACTTGGCTAACGCACTGGCAGTCCTAAAGTAGTCGTCGTTTGCGTCGTCTTCATACGTGACAATCACAATGCCGCGCCGAGGACCCTCCAGCTTGTGCGGGTCAAACGTGGTGAAGCGCAGCCGATCGTAGAACATCTTGAGTTGCCCTGAGACCCCATCGTAGTAGATGGGCGACGCCATTGCCCAGATCGCGGCTCGATCGAGAAGTGGGAAGACTTCATTCAGGTCATCTTCCACGAGGCAGGGC
The DNA here is from genome assembly GCA_039588935.1 of Gemmatimonadota bacterium. Taxonomy (GTDB): domain Bacteria; phylum Gemmatimonadota; class Gemmatimonadetes; order Gemmatimonadales; family GWC2-71-9; genus JBDGYW01. The sequence continues at coordinate 9,144 of JBDGYW010000296.1, forward strand.
CTGCCCTTCACACATCGATCACATGCCTGGCAGCCCTTGTACGAAA
>JBDGYW010000297.1:0-10343 GCA_039588935.1 Gemmatimonadota bacterium
CGGGATTTTGAGTCCTGCCGATCGGCCAGATCAGACAACAACCGACAACAACAAACACAAACAAATCAACAGCTTACGGCCATTTCTACGACATCGCGGTTACCGTTCTTTGCCGTGTAATTGTGAACGTTCTGGGCATAGTTTGGGCATAGTCAGCAGGATACCGCCCGGCAGAGGGCCGGGCGGTGGGGTGTTCGCAAACGAGCAAACGTGTGAGCGGGACAGAGTGCGGCTATCAGCCCTCTCCGCCCTCATCGTCCTCGATTGGCCATGATGCTTGCTGCATAGAGTGGGCTTTCCACTCTCCGTTCTCCAGGACGTACACAGAGAACGATGCGAAGCGCCCCCGACTAACCTCTCCGCTGGTGTAGTACGCCCGATTCTCCTCAGTGGTTTCTGCCACAAGTACTACCGTAGGACTCAGCACCAACACCCGCATATCTTGCCCGTCCATTTCCTGACGCTCGAGCCGTTCCTCTCGGTCCGAACTCCAGGCTTGCCGGTACATCTCCAACACTTCCGAACACGTGCGAATGGTAGCGCCGAAGAGGCAAAGACCGTCCTGTTCCGATACGTGGCTTGCGATGCGTTCAAAATCTGCCTCCCTCGCACCGGCGTACGAATCGTCCGCAACCTGTCGAACCGCAGCCTCAATCTCGGCTTTCTGTTCTTCTGTGAGTTCGGTAGTAGCTGGCTGACACGCAGCCAGCACAGTCAATGCGAATGCTGCAAAGATGAAGCGGCGCATGGTGGTCTCCTTGGGAGGGGTTTGGGAGTGGCGAGAAAATACCGGCGAGAGCACCACTTGGTAAGATCATTCCTGCCCTACCCTGCCCAAACTGTTTCAAGTGTTGCAAGTGTTTCCAACCGAGGAAAACGCCAGGGAATACAACAGGTTTGGCGAAACACATCGCGGATAGCCAACTGTAGCAGACCGTTGCACGCAGACGGGCGCATGATCACATCAACGAGTGTGGGGGAACGCGCACGGCGGGGCGCGAACGATTGCGAGCGCAGGTGCACGCAAAGGACTACTGATCCCATCGGTGCACCTATCTCATTGACTGACAACGTGTTACAGACACATGTGCCCAAAATGTGTCCATTTACGCTCACCCTCGGGACGCGTAGATGCGCATGCGTAACCGACCCCGTCGGGTCACCCCCTTATCCGACTACTTCCATTGGCTCATCAGTGTGAGAGGCGCACACTTGCTCTCGGCGACGGACTGAGGCGTAGCGTGCGCGCTTCACCCACTCATTTGAGGTACTTGTCGTACCACGCCAAATACTGCTCGTACCGGTGTCTGTTGTACGAAGGAACCCTCAGCCCGTGAGATTGACCGGGGTACACGATGAGTTTCGTCTCAACACCGCGGCGCCTGAGGGATTGGTACATCATCTCCGAGTTGATGATCGGGACGTTCCAGTCCGACTCTCCTCCCAGGAACAGTGTGGGCGTGGTGACGTCGGCGATGTCGTTCCACGGTGAGAGATCTTCCCACATCTGCCTGTTCTCCCACGGGAGGCCCCATTCGCGCTCGTTGCCGAGCTGGTAGTGGTCAACGCCGAAGTTGGCAATCAGCAGACCCATGCTCGCCCCGGAGGTGGCCGCCTTGAAGCGCGTGCTCTTCGTAATCACGTAGTTCGTGAGAATGCCCCCGTAGGACCATCCTCCCACACCCAGCCGGTTCTCGTCGGCCCAACCCTGGGCGATGACGTAGTCGACTCCGGCCATCACGTCTTCAAAGTCAGGGATACCCCATTTCTGCCACAGGGCAAACCCGAACTCCCGGCCGTAGCCGGAGGAGCCACGGGGATTCGTGATCAAGACCAGATACCCGTTGGCGGCAAGGAGCTGAGCTTCGAAGTTGAAACTCACTCCGTACATGCCGTTCGGCCCGCCGTGGATCCGCAGGATAGTGGGGTAGCGGGTACCCTCCTGGAAGTCCGGTGGGAAGAAGACCCACCCTTCGATTTGGGTTCCGTCGGCTGACGCGAAGTGGATGTTCCGCACCTCCGCGAGATGCACGGCCTCCATCAACGAGTCGTTGACGTGAGTGAGCCGGCGCAGGTCCGCCCCGTCCGCCACGGAGATCTCGCCCGGCGAGTGGTAGCTCGAGATGCTCGAGGCTACGAGTCCTTCGTCACTCACCGAGTATCCCCTCGCACTGATGTCACCGGCAACAGGTCGTGTCACCTCGCCCGTTTCCACGTCCACTCGGGCGATGTGGTTGTTGCCCTCGTCGCTCACCGACACCCAGATCCCTGTTCCGTCGTCCGTGAATTGAGGCGAGCCCACGTTCCGGTCCAAGGCCTCGGTGAGAATGCGGCGCTCGCCGCTACCGTCGGAAGGCGTCACGGCCAGGTGCCGTGTCTCGAAGGCGCCGAAACGGGGATCGTTGATGCCCGTGGTGTAGGCGATCCAGCGTCCTTCGGGAGACCAGGCCGGACTGCCGTCTCCGCCCTCGTAGTCGGTGATGCGGATGAGCGTGCCGCCCTTGTCGGTGTTATCCGCCGCCACGACCCAGATGTCGGAGTTGGAGTTCGCATCAGGGTCGCCGGTCCGATTGCTTGCGAAGGCCATCTTCGTGCCGTCAGGGCTCCACGCGGGACTGCCCTCGTCCCAGCGACCGGACGTAATCTGGGTCAGCGCCTTGGTCTCGACGTCGAAAACATACAGATGTGTGCGACGGGTGTCCGTGAGGTAGCCGATGCGGTCGCGTTTGGTCTGGAGGCGATCGAGAACCCAGGGCTCTCGCACCCTCGACCGCCCAGCTCCCGAATCGGAAGAGGCAGAGGTGGTATCGGGATCTCGTACGGTGAGAACGAGCTTGGATCCGTCGGGAGACCACTCGTAGCCGTTCACTCCTTGCTCGACCTCGGTGAGCTGCTGCGCTTCTCCTCCCCGCCGGTCCAGCACCCAGACCTTCGGGGCTGGACCCTGATTCGTGTGTCATTGTCAGAGGGATGGGCTCACCCCCCTGAGTGGAGACCATCCAGATGGCGGTCGAGGATCGCTCCTTTTCGAGGTCCGTGGTGGTGACCGTGTATGCCACCCACTGCCCGTCGGGGCTGATGACCGGGCTCCCCACCTGTTTGATCTCGAACTGGTCGTCGACAGTGAAAGTCCGAGTGGCTTGGGCCGTGAGAGGCGAGACCATCGTGAGGAGTGATGTGGTGAATACCACCACCAAACCCGTGATTGTCACGCGGGCCGAAAGGAGAGCCCAGCAAGTCGAAACCGAAGCAGTCCGGGCCATGGTTACCTCCCTTCCTCGGTAGACGGTTGGTTCGCTCTCTTTACGTATTTGTCGTACCAGCCCAGGTAGCGTTCATAACGGTCTACCTGGTACGGCAGGGACAACCCGTGCCCCTGCCCCGGGTATACGACCAGCTGGGTCTCCCGACCCAATCGCCTGAGAGCCTGGTACAGCTGCTCGCTGTTGTTGATCGGGACGTTCCAGTCCTTCTCCCCTCCCATGATCAGCGTGGGAGTCGTGATGTTCTCGACCTTGTTGAAGGGACTTATCCGCTCCCAAGCCTCACGGTTTTCCCACGGCAGCCCCAGCTCCTTTTCCCATATGAACTGGTATTGGTCGTGGCCGTAGTTGGTCACGTAGAGGACTTCGCTGGCCCCTGTGATCGCGCCTTTGAAGCGATCGGTCTTCGTGATGACGTGGTCGGTGAGGATACCTCCGTACGACCATCCACCGACACCCAGCCGGTCCGGGTCTGCCCAGCCCTGCTCGATCGCGTAGTCCACGCCGGCCATTACGTCTTCGTAGTCCTTGTTTCCCCAGTCGGCCCAGATGGCGTAGCTGAACTCATGCCCGTAACCCGACGAGCCGCGTGGGTTCGTGGTCACCACCACGTAGCCGTTCGCCGCGAACAGGTGCGCCTCGAAGTTGAACGAGTGGGAATACTGCGAAACGGGCCCGCCGTGGATGCGCAACAGCGTCGGGTAGCGCAGATCCCGCTGGTACCCGGGCGGCAGGTAGAAGAGTCCCTCGATCTCGGTGCCGTCGGCGCTCGGGAACGTTGCGTCTATCACCTCGCCGAGTCTTATCTCGCGGAGGAATTCCTGGTTTACCCGGGTCAACTGCTCGAGATCTCCGTTGCGTGCCACCGTGAAGACCTCTCCCGGCAGGTTTGTCCGTGCAAGGAACGCATAGACACGATCGCCGGGGCCCAGGTCAAAGCCACCCATGTTGACGCTGCTGGAGATTGGGCGCGAGATATCACCGTTGCGAATATTGACCCGACCCAAATGCCTCTCCGCCGAATCCTCGATGCGCACGAAGATGTAGCGGCCGTTTTCGCTGAATCGAGGAGAGGACACGTTCCTGTCGAGATCCGCGGTGAGCATTCTCACTTCGCCGCTCCCGTCTGACCGCGCCAGAGCCAGCTTGCTGACTTCGTACCCGAATATGTCAGGCTGCGTTCGAGTGACGTGGGCGATCCACTCGCCGTCCGGACTCCATGCCGGCTGTCCGTCCGACCCCAAATTGCCAGTCACCTGGATGAGACTAGCGCCCTTGTCCGCGTTGTCCGCCGCCACTACCCAGATGTCGGAGTTGGAGTTGGCATCGGGGTCCTCGGTGCGGTTCGCCACGAAGGCGACACGGGTCCCGTTGGGGTCCCACTGCGGCGAAGAAGCGTCGTAGTCGCCGGATGTGATCTGAGTGACTTCCTTGGTGGCGATGTCGAACACGTAGAGATGAGTGTGACGGTTCCCCGTCAGGTAACCCGCGTAATCGCGCTTGAACTCAAGGCGGTCGATCTCCCACGGCGGTGTCCTCTTGGGCTTCTCGTCCGCAGGGAGAGTATCGATCGGGTCCGGATCGCGCAGTGACAGGAGGAGCTTGGATCCGTCGGGCGACCACTCGTAACCGCTGACGCCCCATTTTGTGTCGGTCAGCTGCCGGCCTTCTCCCATTCTCCTGTCAATGGCCCACACCTGAGTCTTGGCGCTGTCACCCCGTGTCGCGAGGAACGACAGGTACTTGCCGTCTGGGCTCCACTCGGGGCTCGAGACCGATCCGGCTTCTGCAGTCATGGGCAGAGCTTCACCACCGTCACCGGGAACCATCCAGATCCGGGTTCCGGATTCATCCGGCGTCAATGCCCTGGTGGTGACGGTGTACGCCACCCACTCGCCGTCGGGGCTCACAACCGGTGCACCGACACGTTTGATGCGGACCAAGTCCTGGATCTCGAGCACCCGCGTTTGGGGCGACGAGGATCCTTCCTGTGCCAGGGCCGTATCGTGGACGAGCGGAAGCGAGAGGACCAGAGTGATCGCAAGGAGGCCGGCTCGGCAGCCCGCCGAACTCGACGTTACGGGGCAAAGGTGTCGCATAGGACCCCTCCGGGAAGAAGGCATTCGGGAAGTATATGCCTGGGAACCGGGGAGCAGAAGAGACGCTTGCGTCAATCGCACCTGCAGTTCTAGTTCCTCCAACACAGCCTTGGCCTTGCCCGATCACACCGAAAAACCCACATTCGACGCAGTCGCTGGGATGCTTCCGGGGCCCATTCTCTGAGCACTATCGAGGTATTCAATGTCAATCGATCGAAGGACTTTTCTTGCGGACGCGGGGGCGCTTGGAGTCGGTGTGGCCATCGGAGGTGTTCCCGGTAGACTGGAGGCCTCAACGACTGTTGAGCAAGACTCCAAAAAGACCAAAATGCCGGTGGTACCCAAGCGTCTCCTGATTCTGGGCGGGACGGGGTTCATCGGCCCTCACATGGTGCGCAATGCCGTTGCGCGGGGACATGAGGTGAGCATTTTCACCCGTGGCCGAAGCCAGGCTGACCTTCCGGATATTGAACGACTGACAGGTGATCGCACCGGCGACCTCGAGGCACTGAAAGGACGTACCTGGGATGTGGTGCTCGACAACAACGCCTATGATTATCGCTGGGTGAAGCTTTCGACCGAGCTGCTGAAAGATGCCGCCGAGCAATACATCTTGGTGTCTTCAATCTCGGCCTATGACGGTGAGGCCATCGGATACGAGTATGTCGACGAGCCGTGGAACGAGCCACCGATCGATATCAACACCCCGCTCGTAACGAAGCCTGCCGATTTCGAGGATGGCCAGGAAGTTTCGTACGGACTCACCAAGGCACTCAGCGAGGGAATAGCAAACAGTGCCTTTCCCGGCCGAACGACGGTCGTTCGGCCCGGCTACATCGTTGGCCCCGGCGACCCGACCGACCGGTTCACCTACTGGCCGGTTCGCATCGACAGGGGCGGAGAAGTGCTGGCCCCGGGCGACGGCTCGGACGCGATGCAGATCATCGACACACGCGATCTGACCGAGTGGATCGTGCGTCTGGCTGAAGATGGCACACCGGGCACATTCAATGGAGTCGGACCGGCCTCGCCGATGTCCGCAGCCGAGATGCTCTACGGAATTCGGGCGATCACGTCGAGTCCGATGCAATTCACTTGGGTAGCGACGTCGTTCCTCAGACAGCACGAGGTCAAGCCCTATTCTGACATGCCCATCTGGACGCCGGGAGATCCGTTCGCAGCGGTCGACCAAAGTTTTGCTATCGCATCAGGGCTAACATTCCGCAGTCTGGCCGCGACCTCGCTGGATACACTGGAATGGCATCGAACCCGTCCGGGTGAAGCCCAAAACGAGCTTCGAATTGGGATCAAGCCCGAAAGGGAACGCGAGGTTCTGGAGGCCTGGCACCGTAGTCAGTAATTCGCAGCTAGAGCAGGATTCGTCGAAGGGCGGTGTGGGAGTGATCTGCCCCCAACAGCGTTACCACCTCGAGTGTTAGTTTAGCGCTCCCTTTCTGAGCGAGAGAGGTCCCCGGAGAGTTGGCAAGTTCAGGAGCGCCCGGTCCGGTCTTGTTGTCTGTGGGGCCGGTGGCCTGTAGCCCAGGGGACTGTGCGGCCGGATCGTGTTGTATTCCCGACGCCGCTGTTCGATCAGAATCTGCGCCTCCGTCAGAGTGAAGAAGATCTCCCGCGTCAGGACTTCCTCTCTCAGTGTTCCGTTGAAGCTCTCGTTGTAGCCGTTCTCCCAGGGACTGCCTGGTCGAATGAACAGCGTCTTGACTCCGAGCTTCTCTATCCAACTACGCACCGCGTTTGCCGTGAATTCCGGGCCGTTGTCTGAGCGAATATGAGCTGGTGGACCGTGTCGGGCAAAGAGTCCCGTCAATACTTCCAGTACGTCGTCCGCCTTCAGACTCCGACCCACTTCGATCGCCAAACACTCCCTGCTGAACTCGTCAATCACCGTCAACATCTTCAGGGGGCGCCCGTCATGCGTCCGGTCAGCCACGAAGTCATACGACCATACGTGGTGCCGGTACAAGGACCTCAGACGAATGCAGGATCCATCGTCAAGCCAGATCCGACCTCCCTCGTTTCAGGGGGGCACATCTTTGCACCCCTCGATGTAAGACTCCGCAAGACCTTACTGACACAGAAACTGACACACTTGTCGGTGACCGCACGCCTCTGAACCCCTTTCGGGCTCCAAATCCAGACTCAACGCATAGTGGATCGCGCCTTCAGCACGGGAGTTCAAATAAGTCTGCTTTGTCATTATCTACCATCGCAATCGACGGTCGGGTTGGCTTGAGGCACATACAGTAACGGGGAGATGGGATATTTCTAAAACGCACGGAGGGTTCACTTTTGGCAGTCCGATCTTGCTTCTCTCCCTGGCCGTCTTGTTGCCACTCGGTCCAGGGGTGACAGCTCAGGAAGTCAGAGCAAGCACTACTTCCGGTCCAATTCAGATTGACGGCAAGCTGGACGAAGCTCAGTGGCGTGAGGCGGAATCCACCACCGGCTTCACGCAGTTGCAGCCCGATAGAGGGCAACCGGCGTCCCAGCGGACATCGATCCACGTCTTATACGACGACCGAATGTTCTATTTCGGTATCGAATGCAGAGATACAGATCCGACGCAGATCTCGCGCGCCATCACACGTAGGGACGGGGAGGTCTGGGAAGATGATGCCGTCGCCTTGATCTTGGACACCTTCAACGACGACAACAATGCCTACGTATTTATGGTTAATTCACTCGGCACTCAACAGGACGAACGGTGGGCGGATAACGGGCGTACGCGGGATGTCAAATGGGACGCGAATTGGCTGTCGGCGGCTTCTGTTGAAACCAACGGATGGACGGCAGAGGTCGCCATTCCCTTTGATGCGGTCCGCTTCGGCAGGCGTGCCGAGAGCTGGGGATTCAATGCTATCCGTTATATCCCGAGAAATCTCGAACAAAGCCACTGGACCGCCGGTCTCCCGGAGTGGTTTCGCATCGCCGAGATCGGAAGCATCACAGGTCTCGACCTGACCGACGCAGTCACCAAGAACTACACCATCATCCCCTACGTTCAGGCAGCCTTCACCGAGGGCGAAGATCCGGACGCCGAGGTAGGACTCGACCTGCGTTATGGCCTCTCGAGCAACCTGGGGATCGATCTGACCTTCAATCCCGACTTCGCCACCGTCGAAGCCGACGTGGAGCAGGTGAACCTCACGCGCTACGAACTGTCCTACCCGGAAAAGCGTCCCTTCTTCCTGGAGGGCGCCGAGAACTACTCGACCCGGATTCGGCAGTTCTACTCCCGCCGCATCGGAGACACGGATTGGGGTGGAAAGATCAATGGGAAGGTCGGTCCATGGAGGCTCAACGCCTTGGTCACCCAGTCGGATTCGGCGGCGGTTGCCGCCAGCGGCACGGGTGAGAATGCGTTCTACTCGGTGTTCCGAATCAGCAGGGAACTCGCGAACGCCTCCAACGTCGGTCTCATCGGCGCCAACCGTACCTTTGACGGAGAGAACGAAGGTTCGCTCGGACTTGTGGGGACACTGTTCTTTTCAGATTTCCTCGGCATGACCACCCAGTTCATAAGGTCATACGGCAGCAGCAGCGACGGAGCGTGGACGTACTTCCTCCGACCGTCCTACGACGCGCAGACCGGGCACTTTCACGTTCGCTACACGCACGTTGGTGAGAACGTCCGTGAAAACATGAACCGCATTGGATTCATTCGGGACGACGACAGGCGCGAGGTTGACTCGAACATACGCAAGCAGTTCTGGATCAACCGATACGGATTGCAGGACCTGACACCCTCGGTGAACTACAACCGGTATTGGAGTCTGTCAGGGAACCTGCGGAGCTGGGCGGTTAGCAGCCGTCTCGGGCTCAACTTCCTGAGGAAATGGAGGCTGAGTCTAACCAACAACGAGGAGTTCAAGGCGCAGGAAGCAGGGCTCTTCGAGAGAGACTTCAGGAATTCTCTATACCAGGCCGATCTCACCTTCAACACGAGAACCGGAAAATCGGTCACCGCGTACTATGGTAGGGGCACCAACTTCGACAGTGATTTGGTGAGGTTCGGAGGCCGAATCGACCTGAAAGTTACAGACGCACTGAGTGCCGCGTACAATCTCACACGGGTGCATTTCGACCCTGACCCGGCAGACAGGAGCAGTTGGATCCACTACGTACGGGCAACCTACTACGTGAACAAGGACATGTTTTTCAAACTGTTCTACCAATCCAAGTTCGACCTGACGGGCAGCTTTGGAGACCCTCATTTCGATACGGAGAGGGAGACCACCCAGTTCGTTTACGTGTGGAGATTCTTCCCGCCGTTTGGGTCACTGCAACTCGCCTATCAGCAGGGACCTTCTCAAATCGGCGACGTACAGGGTCAATACCGCACGGTCTTTACGAAACTTTCGTGGGTGTTCTGAGGGGCGCGGCACTACAAACCAAATCACATCCTAAACGCGTACTGCACCTTCACCAAGAATCGGCCCGAGTCTCTGCGTCACGTCGAGGCTCGGCTCGAACACGTCACCAAGGTTGCTGATGTCAGTATCGGGTCCTTCGAGCAGCTTCTAGCTCCGGCATCGCGGCCTGGAGAGCCTTGATGTGATCGGGGCTTGTGCCGCAGCATCCGCCTAACAGACGTACGCCCGCCGCAACCCAGCCGAGCGCTTCAGTTACCAAGTCAGCTGGCGAGATGACGTCTACAAAGTTCCAATTCGGTTTGGTGAAATACCCTGATTCGGGGTACACGCCGATGGGTCCCGACCACCGTTGCCGAACCAGTTCAATGGCCTCCGGAATGGCCCCGATTTCACTGTGCATGATGTTTATCACAGTCGGGCCCTTTGGGATGAGAGCGTCCAGCACCGTGGCAAACTCCAGGTCGGTGTGATCGAAGCTCACGATCTTGCCGTCCTCTGTTTTCTTACAGCCAACACCCAACCACACGGGGAGTTGAGTCTCTAATGCCGCCTGAATCGCGCGGGCTGCATGAGTCGTTTCTACTATCATC
>JBDGYW010000298.1:0-7512 GCA_039588935.1 Gemmatimonadota bacterium
ACTTTCCGTCAGCTAGCGCTGCCGGGAGCACTCGCATTGGAGGTGAGCCAGCCCATGATCATCTTCGGAACGAAGGGCGTGACCTATTCAGCTGGAGACGGGGCGTTCTATTGTCCCGCCTGCCGGGACAACACGGCTTTCAAGCACAAGAGGGTACGGCGATTCTTCACGCTCTATTTCATTCCCCTCATTCCACTGGACCTTCACGGCGAGTACATCGAGTGTGGGCACTGCAAGGGCAGCTACCGCATGGAGGTGCTGAAGTTCGATCCCGAAGCAGGGGCCGCGGAATTTGAGGCCGAGTTCCATCGGGCGATCAAGCGCGTGATGATCGAGATGATGCTGGCCGACGGCGACGTGGACGAAGAGGAGGTAGCCGTGATCAAGGATGTCTATGGACGGCTTGCCGGCACGGTGATCTTCCGATGACGACATCCGAAAGGAGATAGTCGAAGCGGAGACCCGGACGCGTGACGTTGCTGCGGCACTAGTTGAGATCGCGGGGAATCTCAATGACAACGAAAAGGAGATGGTGGTGAAGGCCGCCTTCATGGTTGCGGCCGCCGACGGCGAGTTCCAGGACGAAGAAAAAGAACTCATCGGAGCGATTGGACAGGCGTTGCAGATGACCCCCGCGCACATGAACGGTGTGATTGCCTCGATGACGCAAGACCCAGCTCAGGCCAGTTGAAGGCTCCGATTCGGTCGCTACCGATGTTGGCAGGGGTGGGGATCGTGCACTTACTGCTTCCATCTCTGCCGGTCTTCTTGGTAAGAGACCTCTCGAGCGCAGCCGCCGATGTGAGACTCATGCTGTTCCTGCTCTTGGCCACGCGTGGTGCGCCATCCTTCGGAGGTGGGCACACTCTGCCTGGTGTTTGGGGCCGCAACCCTGTGCGAAAGCGCACTCGGTATCATCGTCTGCGTCGTGGTGTTACTTCCAGCGGTGAAACACAGAGCGCGACTGGAGGACGATGTGTTGAGCCGCCACTATCCAATCGCGTTTGCACGGTGCGCACGCGAAGTCGGGTCGTTGATTCCGCGACTCGGTTTGGTCAAGCGAGATAATACAGCAACATCGAGGATGGGCAGCCGCAAATCACCCCACTAGACGTTACCCCGCAGCGAGAGTATTCATAACGACAAGCCGTGTCTCCAGACCAAAAGCAACACTATCTGAGTGGAATAACGCACAGGACATTCTCATGAACATTCGAAACACTCTGTTCCTTGGCCTCCTCGCGCTTGGACTCGCTCCAAGTCTCACCGCGCAGACGGTGTCTCAGTGGAACCGGTACCCGGCCATATCCCCTGACGGTCAGACCATCGTGTTCACGTATCGAGGCGACTTATACCTGGTACCTGCAGCAGGCGGGACAGCCGTGGCGCTGACGTCCCATCCGGCCCATGACTACAAGCCGGTCTGGAGCAATGACGGTCAGCGTATAGCATTTGCCAGCGATCGGCACGGCAACTTCGACATCTATGTCGTCGCAGCTACTGGAGGAGAACCCAGGCGCTTGAGCTTCCATTCGGCCGACGAGTCACCCTTTTCGTTCGAACCGGGTGACGCTTCCATTCTCTTCGGCGCTGCCCGGCAAGATGCCGCCAGCAACCGGGCATTCCCCACCGGCTCCCAGCCCGAACTGTACCGGGTGCCCGTAGCCGGAGGTCGAGTCTTTCACGTTCTCACCACTCCCGCCGAGGCAGTCCAGGTAGGGGGAGACGGTGCGTTCTTCATCTACCACGACAAGAAAGGTGGCGAGAACGAGTGGCGGAAGCACCACACTTCGGCTATCGCGCGGGACATTTGGGTCTACGATGTGGCATCGGGAGACCACCGCCAGGTAACTGACTTTGCCGGCGAGGACCGGAACCCGGTCCTGACACCGGACGGGGAAGCTTTTTACTACCTGAGCGAGCAGGGTGGAACGTTCAACGTCCACCGCATGAACGTCACCGGCGGCGCGTCCCAGCAGGTGACCACCTTCACCGGCCCTCCGGTCCGCTTCCTGAGTATGGCTCAGAACGGGACCCTCTGCTTCAGTTGGGACGGTGAACTCTATACTCGGCAAGGTGAAGCCGCTCCGGAACGGGTGCAGGTCACGATCGCGGCCGACGTCAACGTCAACAACGAAGAGGTGGTGGCGGTTACAGGTGGAGCTGGTGGGATGGCCGTATCTCCCAACGGGAAGGAAGTGGCCTTCATAGCCAGGGGTGATGTCTTCGTCACCTCGGTGGAGGGAGGCGTAACCAAGCAGATTACGCGTACGCCGGTAACCGAGGCCAACGTCTCATTCTCGCCGGGCGGCGACACGCTCCTCTATGCATCGGAGCGGGACGGACGCTGGCGGATCTTCACGGCGATACGGGCCCGTGAGGAGGAGCCCTATTTCTACGCCTCGACACTCGTCGAGGAAACCCCACTGATCGACAACGAGCACGAGAACTCCCAGCCCGTCTATTCACCGGACGGTGAGGAGATCGCCTACGTCGAAGACCGAGGCCTCGTACGGGTGTACAATATCGAATCCGAAGAGACCCGCACTCTCCTGAATGCGGAGCAGGTCTTCTCCACCCGCATCGGCGGTTTGTATTTCCGTTGGAGTCCCGACGGCCAGTGGCTCCTGTTCGACCAATCCATCCCGGGCTTCGCTCCCGGTGAAGTGGGCCTCGTGAAGGCGGATGGAACCGAGGAGATCGTGAACCTCACGCAGAGCGGCTTCGAGGACAGCCGGGGGCAGTGGGTTTTGGGGGGTGAGGCGATGATCTGGTTCAGCAATAGGCACGGCCTCAAGTCCGCGGCACAGTCCGGCTCCAGCCAATCGGATGTGTACGCCATGTTCTTCACCCAGGATGCCTGGGATAATTTTCGTCTGAGCAAGGAAGACTATGCCCTCCTAAAGGAGCAGGAGGAGAAGAACAAGCCCAAGGCTGACTCCACCGAAGCCGACTCGGCGGAGGCTGGGGCGGCAGAGCCCGTGACGCTGGAGTTGGACGGCGTGGAGATCAGGACTGCCCGCCTCACGATTCACTCCTCGTCCATGGTTGGCGCCCTGCTTAGCAAGGACGGGGAGACGCTTTACTACCTGGCCCGGTTCGAGCGCGGATACAACCTTTGGTCCACTACGCTCCGGACTCGGGAAACCAAGATTGTGGCTACCCTGAACGCCGGTCGGGCGAGTATGGCCTGGGACAAGGAGCAGAAGAACATCTTTCTCCTGTCCAGCGGAAGCATCTCCAAGATTGACCCCTCCAGCGGCAAGCGGGACAACGTGACCATACATGGCGAGATGATCGCCGATGCCGCCGCCGAACGAGCCTTCATCTTCGAGCACGTCTGGAACCAGACCAAGGAGACTTTCTACACGGCCGGCTATCACGGGGTGGATTGGGACGAACTCAAGCCCGTCTACGAGGAGTACCTGCCGCACATCGGCAACGACCACGAACTCGCCGAGATGCTGAGCGAGATGCTCGGCGAGCTGAACGTAAGCCACAGCGGGGTGCGCTACTCGTCGTCTGAATCCACCGACGACGCCACTGCATCTTTAGGGATCTTCTACGACCAGAGTTACGACGGTGTCGGGATGCGCGTGGCAGAAGTGATAAGGAACGGGCCCCTGGACAAAGCTGGAATGGATGTGGAGCCGGGCATGATCATCGAGTCCATCGACGGCGTAACGATCGCATCGGATGTCGATCCGGCTCGGTACTTGAACCGCAAGGCTGAAAAGAGGACTCTCCTGGTGGTGATCGATGGAGACGACAGGCGGGAGATCGTCGTGACCCCAATCTCATCGGGTGCGGAGCGCACTCTGCTGTACGAGCGCTGGGTGCGGCGTAACCGCGAGGAAGTGGACAGGCTCAGCGGAGGTCGACTGGGGTACATACATGTTCCGGGGATGAACGATGGCTCCTACCGCAATACGATCGAAGAGGTGCTGGGACGGTTTGCCACCCGAGAGGGGATCGTCGTGGACACGCGGTTCAACGGAGGTGGGGACCTCGTGGCAGACCTGGCGATGTTCCTGAGCGGCGAGCGGTTCTTCGACTACACCACGGACACCCGTAGCACAGGTTTCGAGCCGAACTTCCGGTGGACCAAACCGAGCGTCTCACTCGTTGGAGAATCCAACTACAGTGACGGCCACTGTTACGCATATGCTTATCAGGAGTTGGAGATTGGTCCCCTCATCGGTATGCCGGTGCCGGGGACCTGCACATTCGCCGGGTGGGAAGGGCTTCCTAATGGCGCGCGCTGGGGTGTGCCTGGGATGGGTGTAAAGAACAATGCCGGCCAATACCTGGAGAACCTCCAGACCGAGCCGGACATCCGGGTGATGAACGAATACGAGATCGTGAGCCAGGGTCGTGACCAGCAGCTGGAGGCCGCAGTGGCGGAGCTGCTGCGGTTGATTGGTGGGGGCGGCTGAGCCGTCCCCTTGGCTCGATTGGACTTCTGCGTATACGGCACGGGGTTCCCTTAGCGGGGGATACGAATCCTCGCGCGCACGAGTCGGCTCAACTCCGGAAACTCTCGATCGAGCCAGGCGTTGCCCTCGGCGAAGATCGAACTCTGATCTCCGCCTCGGAGACCGCCGCCGGATTCTTCGCCGTATCCGGAGTAGAGGTGGTCGAGCACCTCCATTCCTTCGGTTACTTCACCGAAGGGGGCAAAGCCGCCGGCATTTAGGCGGGAAAGGTCTACCAAGCTGATGAACACCTGGGTGGCTCGGGTGCCGGGGTCGGTGAACGCGAATGCGATACGCCCCCGGGTGTTGCTCACCTGTACCGGGTCGTCGGGGATATACTGCTCCCGCCACGCGCGACTCACCGCGGGATTTCCGGCGAGCCCGAACTGCACGATGAACTCGGGTACGGTCCGGTGGAATCGCGCGTCGTCGTAGTACCCGAGCCGAACAAGGTTGTAGAATCGGTCTGCACCGCGAGGTGCCCAGTCGCGGGTCGCCGAGATCACGAACTCACCCTCGCTGGTTTCGATGATGACATCGAACCTGTCTGGAGCCGTGGTCGTCCATTCGTCGTGGCTCGGGTGCAACAGGATATCCGATGCGTGTTGCGCCTCTAATGAGATCGAGAACGCTAGTAAAGCCGCCCCGACACCGAGGGTACGTAGGTTCTTTTCCATTGGTTTCCTCCATCATACTCTTCTTTGCCGAGCATTCCCGACCACCTCGCCATCTCACTGATGGGCTATCTTAATTCGAACCCAACACAAAACACATGCACGACGATCGCTTTCTAACCAAAGTATTTGATTCCTCTCGAGAGCCGCTGTCGTTGAGTGAAACTAGCGGCTCGGCCGTGCCGTCGGCGCTGCTTCTGCAGGGAGCTCGCCGAGTACCGATCGTTGCTGCCGCGGCCCTGGCTATCCACCTGATAGGTTGGGTTATCCCGTTGTCGGTGCGCGGCGATTTCCTCGAGGAGTTCACCCGCGCTTGGGACTGGGTGCCACCGGTCACCGCGATTCTCGTATCTATCCTGCTGATCGTAGCGACGAAGGCGTATCAGATCCCTTCGCGAGTGACAGTCAAGTTGGGCCTTCTCTACCAGGTCGTAATCAGTTTCGCCATAGCGTTCAGCCAGTATTGGGTCACTTTCAGCAATTTCGCCGAGGACCAGATCAATGGCGATGCGGTGGGGATGACTTTAGTCGGTGTCTGGATGGTGTTCTACACTGTTCTCGTACCGGCCCGACCGCGCCATGCGCTGGTTGCGCTGCTGGGCTCTTCCACTGCTCCGGGAGTGGTGTTTTTCCTTTCCATGAAGATGGGTGACGCTCCAATACTGGCACCCCAACAGTTCTTCTTCGTCTTCGTCTTTCCCTATCTACTCACTGCGATGTGTGCTTACGGCGCTGCGCACATCGTGTATCGCCTGGGGCAGGCAGTGCGCGAAGCTCGTGAGATGGGGAGTTACCGCTTGGAAGACCGTCTCGGAGAGGGCGGCATGGGTGAAGTTTGGCGCGCTTCTCATCGCATGCTGGCTCGGCCCGCCGCTGTGAAACTCGTCAGAACCGATGCTCTGGGTTTGGATCGGGACACGGCGGTAACGCGGTTCGAGCGGGAAGCGCAGGTAACTGCTGCACTGCAATCTCCCCATACTGTAGAGCTCTACGACTACGGGGTGAGCGACGACGGTACCATATACTATGTGATGGAGTTGCTCGACGGCATCGACCTCGACGGGTTGGTCAAGAAACACGGTGCGCTGCCGCCGGAACGAGTCATCCATATCCTGCGGCAGGTATGCGCGTCCCTTGGAGAAGCCCACAGCAGGGACCTTGTACACCGCGATGTGAAACCGGCAAACATCTATCTCTGCAATCGGGCCTTGGAGTACGATTTTGTGAAGGTTCTCGACTTCGGACTGGTGCGAAAACGCTCTACGGTTGACGCTGAAGAGCCAGCAGACAATCTGTCCAAGGTGGGTGTGGTGATGGGAACGCCCGACTACCTGGCGCCGGAAGTGATCACGGGTGGGCCGGCCGATGCCCGTTCGGACATCTACGCAGTCGGGTGCGTTGCGTACTGGTTGCTTACCGGCAAAAAAGTGTTTGACTCGCCGACGCTGGCCGCGCTGCTAGTGGCTCACGCAAGCCAGGAGCCTGTCCCGCCGAGTCAGCGTGGAGCTGCCGAGATCCCACTTGGTTTGGAAACCCTGGTACTCGATTGTCTGACGAAGAATCCGCAGGATCGTATCCAGAGCGCGGAAGATATCGTGACACGCCTGGCACAAATCGAGTTCACGGAACCCTGGTCATCGAAACGGGCTGAGAGCTGGTGGATCGAGGCTGGAGAAGGCTGACCTTCCCCACTGTCTCACGCATAATGAAACTGCGCCAGTCTGGCCACTACCCGTTTGAACCCGTATTATGGGCCTGTCTCTGATGCATCTTGAGTAACGCGTTGAGGAGTTGTCCTTCAGGACACGTCCCAGAGGGGCCGAGCCCGGACTTCAGTCCAGGGAACACACCCAGATGACCGACGCCAAGAACCGCCAGGATCTCGCCCTGTCCGCCCGCGACGCCATCGACCGCCAGCCCCCTCAGCGTCTGAACCGTGCACTGTATCTGCTCATCGTCGGTTCGTTTCTTCTCCCCTTCGCCACGGTGAGGAGCTGCGCGGGCGACGAGGTGTTGTCTTCACATACAGGGATCGAGATGCTGGGCGAGGAAGCGGGCGGACTGCTAGTCGCCGTGATTTTTCTGGCCGTACTTCTCTTCGTCTTCTCATTCCGGCGTCGCGTCCTCACGGCAATCCGACAGGGCCTGGTGTCGGCTTCCAAGGCGCTGGTCTGTGCAATCGCCGTTCTGACAACGCTGTTTGCCACAGGTATCATGTTCATGTTCAGCCGAGTGAGCGTGCAGATCGGCTTCTACGCTTGCGTCGGCTCGTGGCTCGCTCTGCATGTCCTCTCCATGCATGCGGCGATCCGTCACCACATCCGGGCGCGGAGCGAGTCCAGCGAACCGCCTCCGCCGTGGGG
>JBDGYW010000299.1:0-7510 GCA_039588935.1 Gemmatimonadota bacterium
CGGTGGCCTTCGTGGCCCCGCCGCTGCAGTAGACGCCGTAACTGGACGCCGTAGACGCCGCAACACGACGCCACAGTGCGACGCCAGCCCCGACGACGAGGTCAGAGAGACACGACAGGCCCAGACGCCAATCGTCACTCATGACATGGAGGGTGCTCGATGATACGCGCGATTACTGCGTTGGCGACGGTCACGTCGATTCTAGCCGCATGCGCTGACGATCCCATCCTAAGCACCACAGGTCCACCGGGCCAAACCCAACCAGAAGTCCTTAACGACCCTCTCGTAGCGCTAATAGTGGCCGAACTGAACCAACTCAAAGAGAAGCCCCACACAGCCCTCAGTGCCGTTGCGGGCGACTCAGCCTCAACAGCGAGCCCTGACTCTCTCATTCTGCAATCAGCGCTCGATCACGTGTTAGAGGTCGCTGCCGAGAATGATACCACCGGGCTTCTTGGCACCTAACCTGACGATGAGAAAGGGCGATACGATGCCGTACAGAGACAGACCGCGATCATTGTTTGCGGCGATGTTGGTTGGAGTTGCTGGGATTGTCCTGGTGGCGTTCACTCCCGCCAGGACTGCGCCCCCGGCTATTCAAGACGCAAACGCAGACGTTATCGACGCGTGTTATCTGCCAAACAACGGTCTGGTATATCGCGTCAATGAAGATGGCCTGAGTGAAGGATGCCGTAGTGACAGACATGTGCCCTTCAGTTGGAATGCCGAAGGACCAGCAGGCCCGGAAGGACCGGCCGGACCCACCGGACCGGCGGGTGCGAATGGCCTGCACTGTTGGGACCTGGATGGCGATGGGACTGCCGACCCCGAGGAAGACATCGACGGTAACGGGACGTGGGATGCCCTCGACTGCAGCGGCCCGCCCGAGCCACCGGGTACGGCCACCGACGCTTGGGCGGGACTGGAGGTGGTGTCCCATGCTGGCCAACAATGGCCTATCCCCGCGCGTGAGGCAAGATTCGAGTATCTGTACATCAACTGCCCGTCCGGAAAGATGGCGATCAACGGCGGGCCCGTCGTCGAACCCCACCCCGATCTCGATGTCAGCTTGGTGACTAACGGACCGGCATCAGGTACGAGCCCCCCCTACGAAAAACCCCGACGCTGGCTTGTGGGTTTTCTGGTACGCAATCTGGACACCGCCGATCATTCGTTCCAGGTAAGGGGAAGTGCCATCTGCGTTCCTTACGAGGAGTGACTCACAGCCCCCGGGCGTCTCGCGGCGCTCGGGGCTTTGAACATCTTCCGGGGGGCGTACGCGCCCGCCTGTTAGCCAGCATTGGCGAACGGGTAGATCGCCCACAGCTGTGCGGCGAATAGGTAGACGGCTAACGCAAACCCGGACACGAACAGGCAGGTAGACAGCAGTACCCAGAACCGCTTCTGTCTCCGAACCCGGAGAACTGCCTGTTCCTTCTGTTGATCGGTGGCAGCCTTGAAGGTCCGCGGGAGGATTCCGAGCACCCCTGTGACAATCGTGGCGAGCCATAACAGTACGGGGAGAAAGACGATCAGTCGGGCCAGATGACCTGCACTGAGTCCGGATTCAGTGTACTTCTCGAAGAGGTGCATATAGATCGCGAGCGCCACGCCAGCAGTGCTGGCGATGTACTTGACGGCGTCGATCAGTATATCGACCGCGTTTCGCTCAAGGTCGTAGAACTCCCTGACGCGGCGTGGCATTTCCTCTGGAGGAGTCCCGACGGCATCTTTCACTGTCAGCTACCTTCCTCAACAAGGTCGATCATCTCCCATTCGGATTCGAGTAGTTCGATCTCGTTGGCTTTGCCGCAATGCTCACAGTAGTACGTCCGCTTCTCGGGTTGATCATCAAGAGTCATCATCCGGATGACGACATCGCCTGGGTCCGCGCAAGAGCCATACTTGCTGTCCTTCTTGCACTTCCAGCACGAGAATGTGGGTTTCTCTCCCATCTCACCTCCAATGCCGCCTAACGGTCCGGCGCACAGACTTCAGACTCCACACCGGCAACAGTGTAGCCAACCCAATCACGATTCCATCAACACCCCCAAGTCAACGGGCACCACACGCCCGCCCCGCTTCATGCGTCCGCTGGCTGGCGTCATCTACCAGACGCTCTGGAATTCGGCGTTATCGGTATAGATCGAGACACTCTTCTGCCAGAACACCACCGACCACCTCCGTCCAACCTGGTGAACGGCTGACAATCTCCGCCACGTTCATACGAATCCGCGACCTGCCCAGCTGCGCTGTCTGTTCGATTGATGCACCAAAGACAATCGTCGTCACATTCGCCCACACCGCCAACGCAGCGCACATAGCACAAGGCTCGCATGTAGAAAACAGTACTGCTCCGCACAGATTCGTATCACCGTAAACCCTCACGGCTTTGCGAATCGCGTTCACTTCAGCATGGAGGCTCGGATCACGCTCACTCACCACTGTGTCGTGCGCAACACCCAACACGCGTTCACCGACAGCCACAACCGCGCCGTACCCGTTGTTTCCCATCGCTAGCGACTTCTCCGCCTCGTCGATCGCTAACCTCATCATCTCACCAAAATGAAGACGCACGATCATCTCTTTACAGTGATCATGGTCGGGCCGCAATCCATCGTAGTCACGCATAAAGCGCAGTTCAGGATCAATCCGCGACAGGAAGGCCTGTGTGGGCTTCTCGTATACAGCTCGGCACACAACCGAAGTGGATAGGCCGAGGCGTACGCATGCATCCAGCGTCGAACAACGGTTGCGCGATAGCCACGTGATGCTGGTGTCCGACTCGGAAACCACCGGAACGTCGCTCTCCGTCAACCCCAGATATCCGAAGAGTAGCGTCTCATATCCCAGTCGTGGGGATACCGACGCTCCCGGTGGAAGTTCAAGGCTATCGTGGCACCACCGCAGTCGCTTCTCAATTACGGCAGCCTCCAACGCACAGAAGTCCCTCCGCTGCAGGTCAGCAGTCTTCTTGCTCACAGTCGCTTCGTAATCATCGCCCACGGCAACTCCCCGATTCATCCCTGACATGACTCCACATATTCGACCAGCCGACGGGCCTTTGTCTCGTCAAGCACGTTCTGTCCATTGCGAAGCTGAAAACAGAGTATGCCAATCCACCCCCCCTTGAGACACAGCTCCAATGCTGGTCGGAATTCAGAGTGACTGCGTGCGACTTGCTCGAAGCCGGTGAAACCTGTCGATCGCGACCACACCTGCCTAACCGTCTCACTCCAATTGCCCTCGAGACCAACATCGATTCGGATTACCCGATCAATGGGCGCAGCCCGTAGCCAACGCGGGACTGATTCGGAGTGTTCGTCGACTCGGTTCGCAGTCATCGTCCGTTGCCTCCGCCAACGTTGCCACTCACTCACATGGACAGAGTACGTTCTGCTTATCCCTGTAAAACCAACTCCGACAATTGTTCGCTAGTCGCATGGCCAACGATCTGTCGGCCCCCAACTTCCACAACCGGTACCGCCTTGATGCGCTTGGATGTCAAGATCCCTGGCTTTGCCGTCACGTCCACATACTCAAGATCGAAGCCCATCTCTTCACGCAGTGCATCCAACCGCCGTCTCACTATAGGACAGAACGGGCAAGCCGCAGAACCGTACATCGTTACCTTCGCGCTACTACGCTCCAACTGTGACGCACTTACGTCCTCCACTCGTCCGTAGCCTAGATATTGGGATATCCGCGGGAAGGCCCGTACATAGCTCCACAGAACAGTGGGCAGTGCCGCTGCCCACGCCAGGGCCAGGCCGTAGTCGCCGCGCAAAGGTAGATAGACTAGACCAGCGACGTAGACGGCCCACGTCATGTAGATGAAGGCCATCGGGCACTGCTGCGGCATCAACTGCTTCATGGACCACTCCTACTCGGGGGTGTTGCGCCCGGAAACGAAACTCGGTCAAGTTGCCAACGGAAACGACAATCATCGCCGTCTGGCTACGGCCAGAGCGGCCACCAAGATGCCACGGCAGAGGGCTAGGAGCAATTGAAGTGAAAGGGACAGATGGTGAGCGCCTAGTCCATCGCCTCCGCTTGCCGAAGCGCATCACACAAGTCGCTCCCTCTGACATAGGGAAACAAGTATTGCACCGTGAGACATCGTCGCGTCCCTGATGTTGACTCAAACAACGTCCAGCACTCTTGATCTGGCTGCTCCTCCCACCTGACCTGCCACAGCTCGTTCTCGAACCAGATCTCCCTGTAACTCATTAGGAAGAGCTCGCGTAACGCTTCCTCAGTGAGCTCATCGACAGCGGGTACTTCCTTGGGTGAGTGCAGCCTGATCCCTTCCCGCTCAAGCACTACGTGCGACGCGCCGCTCGAGTCTATCTCCACTAGTGCCTGCCACTCCTCGCTCCGCAGCGGATCAGTGAACGTCGGCATGCACCGCCCAAGCCGGCGATCCGAGCACCGGCAGCTCTCTCATCTAGGTTCTCGCACGAACCGGGCGTGCCGCCGCGCCAATTCAGACAGCTTGTCTCGATCGGCCTGCCTGTTCAGCACGTGCATTCTCCGATGGCAGTTGGGGCACAGCGCTACCGTGTTTTGAATGGTGTCCTCCCCACCCTCCGAGAGCCAGAAAAGGCCATCTGAGCGTAGACCAATCCACGCTACGGCTGTGAGGGCGGCACTAGTTTGCAGCCGGGTACCAGCGACAGCAAGAGTTGCATGAGCACAGCAGCGTACCGCCCAGAGATATACCGTAACGTATTGTCAAGAAGACACTTACATCACTGGCGCAACTCAACATAATGCATTATTATGGGCACAAGTCGGGTTTTCTTCGGGGTCACATGCCGCCACTAAGAAGCAGACGATGGGAGAGGTTCGCGAACGAGTACGTAATCGACCATAACGCCACAAGAGCATATGTCGATGCGGGCTATTCCTGCAGCCGAGAAGTGGCCGGCCGGAATGGGTACCGGTTGCTGAGAAATGCTGAGATCGCTGAACGCATCAGCGAGTTAGAAGAGCGTATCGCTGACCAGCTCGGCATCACCCACTCGCTACAGCCTGCAGGACCTTTTGACATGTCTGGAGGATGACGAAGACTACGAAGACGGAGTATACCATCAGGAGACAGTGCGCGCGGTCCGCCAACAGCTTCTCTCGTATTCAAGATTGCCGCTCTTTCAAGGCCAGGGTACTGCCCTGTTCGATCTTCTTAGACCAGGCTGCGTGTCAGTACTACTGTTGAACCAGCTCGGGCAGCACCTTAGGGGTGTGCTGGTGTCTGTGTTGGTGCGCCGCCTAGTCCGCGAGCGCTCGGCCGCCTCGGAGTCAGCGAAGGATCTCATGGTCAATCCGGATCTCGATGAGGATCAACGGGAGAGCCTCCGACGCCGACTTCAGACATCAGTCCCCAAGACGTGGGTTGTTGTTGATGAGGCGCAGAATGTGATTCCCTCAGAGAAACGGACATTCGCCAGCGAGAGCCTCATAAAGCTGGTGAAGGAGGGTCGCAACTTTGGTCTTTCCTTTGTGGTTACAACGCAGCAACCGCGCGCGCTTGACCAATCAATTATGTCGCAAGTGGAGACATTTGTAACTCATAAGCTGGTTGCACAGAATGACATCGAATACGTTCTCAGCAACATTAAGTGTCCTTTCCCAGGTGAGATCAAGCAGGATTTGCGAGTCCTTTCGCCGAGAGAGCTCTTGAGAGACGTAGAGCGAGGTCAGGTCGTCGTCTCAGACACAAATAGCCCCAGAGCGTTCGTCATGGAGATTCGGCCACGTGTTGCAGTGCACGGAGGATTCGAGGCCTGATGCTTCATTGGATGAGCAACTCACGCGTTTCCTTGCAACGCCTCGGGTACTGTTCTGTGGCGGTGACGGCCTGGAACAGACACGGAAGCAGAGAACAAGTAGCAGCAGCAGCTTGGGATAAGCTCCGACAGCCGTACGAGGGTGAAGTTGACGACGCCTTGTCAGCGTGGGTTTCGTCTATTCCTTCAATCTCAAAGAAGCGCACCACCAAACCAGCAACTTGTTCGGAGATCCCTATTCAGTACCAATGGGTGTACTCACACCCGTCCCAGTCAGGCTGGCTGTCGGAGGGTGGTTTCGCCGAGTACTTCATCGAGATGGGGGTGCCGTTCATCCTTGGCCTATTCCAAGAGGACGGTCGGCGGTCACCGATCGGCGATCTACTGGCGCTTCTTCATGGAGGCCTTGGCACCGCCAAGGAAGCCACCCGTATCGCGAACCCCTTGTTACTGTCGCCTCAGGAGCGCGTGTTGTTCCTATTCACACTTCTGCAAACAGACGGGGATTTCCTCATCCCGCTTGTACACGTCCTTCGCAATCGCTATCCAGATACACCGTTTAATTACGTTCAGGCCGGTGCCCAGCTACCAGATGTGATCGGTAGAATTCTCCAAGTGTTTGCCGGTTCTCTCAACACTTCTGCTGACCGTGAGCAATACAGGAAGCTGCAGCGAGCCAAACTCAAGATTCAGGAGAACATTGCCCAAGCAGTTGAGAGCCAGGGATTTGGCTCCCGCCGTGAGCAGACCTCCATACCTCGACTTGAATGGTTGGTCGATCTTGGGATACTCATCAAACACAATGACCAGAAGTACACGTATTCATTCCACCCAAGAGGCCATTCACTCGTCGACGACCTGCACGCTCACTATGAACAGTGTCTGAACGCAACCTACCGTGAGAAAGCGGTCGAGCGACTAGTAGACAACAACTTCGCTCAAATCGCCAAGATGTTCCTCGGCCGCTCACCTATGACGCTCCGCGCACCTGAGTCAGTTGTAGACTTCATCTTGCCCGCATACAAGCATCTGCGCGGGAGCACGGGCTATTGTCTAGTTCGTCCTCTCATTCTCTTTGCCAACCTCTTGCACTGGATGGAGGGCGGTGATCAAGGCCTTGAGTACCTAGACGCAATTGCTGCTCTCGAAAAGGAGTATGAGGACGACCCCACCAGATTCTACATGACGACTGCTCGGTTCGGAGAAGACAAGCAGCTTACGTTTGACGCAGCTTGAGCAATGCGTATCGTGGTTTATGGGTGATATCGGTCTCGACGGCGCTCGCTGGTGAACGCATTGTCTGGCAGGATCCACTGCTGCACCTGCGCTCATTAGGTTGCCAGGAGCGGTCGGCCAGAGCAGCAGTAAGACGGCTTAGGACATCATCGGTCACGTTGCATGACCTCCTAGCCCAAGCACTAAGCTGCGACTCGTCCTTCTACCCAGCCAGGCGATCAGCTGGTGTGTTCAGCCGAGCTTCCGAAATGCAAAAACAGACCCCCTCTGAAGAAGTTCGCACACTATTCGCACACCAAAGCAAAAAATGAGCGGGCACTCGCTTCCGCTCATTCTCTAAGTAATTGATTCTTATTGTCTTACCGAGTCGGGACGGCGGGATTTGAACCCGCGACCCCCTGAACCCCATACAGGGCAGCAACCAAGTCAGATACGACAAGACGTAGCATTCACGCGGTGTTCTGGGCATCGGTGTCGTATCTGAG
>JBDGYW010000300.1:0-7498 GCA_039588935.1 Gemmatimonadota bacterium
TTGAACGTACCGGAAGATGCGCGGATCGATGATGAGGCCATCGGCGACTTCCGCAAGCTGGCCCACGAACGCGGTGTCGATCCGAAGACGGCGCAGGAGCTGCTGGACCTTCAACTGGGACTGGTGAAGCGGGCGAACGACGCCGTCGCCAGGCACATTCAGGGCATGACGGACAATAACTTCAAGACGTTTCTGAACGACGATTGCAACGGTGATAAGGAACTGGCCGGGGTTCGCATGGAGCAGGTCAAGCGCTACCTGCAAACCTTCTGCGTCGATAAGGACGGCCAGCCGGACCCCGTAATGTGGGAGAAGTTCCAGGCCCGCACGATGTACAACGACCGCATGATCGAACTGCCCTTGTTGCGAGCGCTGCATCAGGCGGCGCAGATGGGGGTGGGCACCGGCGGCGCGCCCACGAACTTCGGCACGGCGACGAAGGCGAAAGCCGGATCAGGTGGTCTCGATTACCCGGAGATGGATAACAAGAAATGATCGCCAAGAACGACAAAGATAGTGGAATGCGCCATTCCACGGCAGGCCGTAACGACCCGTGCCCGTGCGGGAGCGGCAAGAAGTACAAGAAGTGCTGCATGGATACCGACAAGGACACCCCGCAGTTGGGGCCGGAGGATATGCAGACGGTTCTCTTTGCGGCCTTGTTGCAGATTCGCAAACTGACTCGCACCCAGCGCTTCCTCATTCCAGAACCCGTCTTCGATGACGGGGCATTGAAGAACATGAAACTCAACGCGCAGTACGACAGTGCGACGAAGATGTGGCAGTTCTGGGTGGACCCGCCGAAACAGAAAGTAGTCGCGCAACCTTCAAGGAGAATACTACTGCCATAATCATAGCTATACCCATTTCAGCGACCTCGCGCAAGCGAGCCTGATGCTTCGACCCGTTCAAGTAACGGGTGGGCCAAGCCGCCCTGAAGTGCCAGGAGTCAAGCCCGCTAATAGCGGCGACCTTACTCCGAACCAAGTGACAACTTGACAAACGTGAGTAAGGAGTACCGCAATGGCGGAAATCAATGTAGCATCCAAATTGTCCTTCGGCGAAATCGCCAGGCGCACCGACGATAAGGGGGGGTCGGTCGAGATATACGAGGCGATGAACGAAGTCAACCCCGTCTTCCCCTACATCCCGGCGAGGCCGGCGTCTCACCGATTCCATCATCAAACGACCCGGAGAACGTCTCTGCCCACCGCCACCTGGCGCAAGTTCTACAAGGGCACCGGGACCAAGGCCAGCACGACCCAGGTTGTGAACTTCCCGACCGCCCTGCTTGAGATTCGCGCGGAGATCGACGAGGACCTGGTCGATACGGCCGAGGACCCGAAGAGCGTTCGACGCCAGGAGGATATGGCGTTCGTTCAGGGTATGCAGCAGCAGGTCATGGACGCGATTATCGAGGGCACGAGCACCGGGCAGCCCGAGCAGATCGACGGCCTCCAGCAGTACCTGAACTCTCTGACGCAGACGACCGTCTTCGACGGCGGCAATTCCGGCGGAACGTCGATCTATGTGATCGACTTCTCCAAATGCTGGCTCACCTACCCGCGCAACGTGGGCAAGTCGGGCCTCGACATCCGGACCAACCCGACCGGCAGTGCGACCGGCAAGGAGCGATTGGCCGACGGCAACAATTACTATTACGGCTACTGCACGCAGTTCAAGTGGTGGCTGGGCTGGGTCGTTCAGGACGAATTAGGCATCGGTCGGATCGCCAATATCAACTCCACCGTCGGCGGGTCCAACGATTTTGACGAGGACGACCTGATCCAACTGCTGACCTACGGGCGCTTCAATCCGGCGTCAACGTACATTCTGTGCGCCAAGGAAATCCTGGCCCAGATGCAGATCAAGGTCAAGGACAAGGCCAACGTCAACTGGGATACCAAGCTGGGCCTGTCCGGCGCGCCGGTCACGACCTTCCAGCAGACCTTCCCCGTCTTCCGATGCGACTCGATCAGTACGTCGGAAAGCGCGGTGACGTAAACGAAAGCAAAAAAGTGGATTGCCACATTCCACAATAAGGCTTGAAAGGAAAAAGCCATGAGTATGATAGATTCCAGATGGGAGGTCTGGGACAACCAGGCCCTCACGAGCGTAGAAGTTTCCCACACCAACGGCAACCTGTTCGACCTGGAAGAGGACGGCGTTACCGACGAGATGATCGCGGCGGGCCTCTGGTGCAATATCCAGGTCGGGACCGTATTCGCGACCCTCACGAGCGGCGTGATGATTATGGTCATCACGAGCGACAGCGCGACCTTCGCCAGCGGCAATATCCCGGTTGGCGGGATCGGCTGTACGACCTATCCCCTGCCTGCGGCTTCACTGACGGCCAAGGCGAGATTCAGTATCGCCGTGCAGAGGTACAACCTGCACAAGTACCTCGGGGTTGTTTGGGAGCCCGTCAGCGAGGCGGCCACAGGTGGCACCCTGGACGTGTGGTTCGGACTGGAGCCCATGAGCCCGATCCAGACTCAGAAGGGGCCCGATGGCTACACGATGACGTGATAGTGGAATGAAACGTATTCCACCGAACGAACACTTTTTGTTTAGGAGTTATGACATGAAACGCATGTTTCTTTTCTTGTGCGTTCTGCTGATGTGCCGTACGCCGACCTTTGCAGCGATGACCTACTCGGTCAGCGATATTGACTGGACGAGCATCGAAGCGCTGGAGTCCGGCGGGCCGCTGGACCTGTTTCTGACCGAAGTGGAGACGGACCTGGAAGCCGCCGGCATCGATGGCGGTACGACCCTGACCTTCGCCACCAACGGTGGCACGTTCGACAATGCGACCAACAACGCCTTTGAATGGAACGAGAACAGCGATGAACTGATCTGGACGTTCGGCAGCAATACTGTGACGGCCTCCAGCGGCGATGTGACGATCTTCGATTACGGGACGCTGATTCTCGCCTTCGATCAGTTCAGAGTCAATGCGACCACGTACACCTATCCCACCGCAGACGGTACGAGCGGCCAGATCCTTCAGACGAACGGCAGCGGGACCCTGTCCTGGACGAACAACGCCGGCGGTGGCAATACGTTAGACGCCGCCTACGATCAGGGCGGGGGCGGGGTCGGAAGGAGTATTACCGCCGATACCGGGGCGGTCGTCATTACCAATACCGACGCCGACGCCGCGTTCCTCTTGAGCGTCACACCGACGCCCGGCTCTTCGGCGGCGACGGGCGGCGTGCAGATTACCTCCGGTGCGAATTCGACGGAAGACAGTCTGCAAATCGCCAATAGCGGCTCCGGGTTCAGTATCTCGACGGACTCCGACCTCTTCACCGTCGCTAACGACGGATCGGTGATTGCGCTCGACCTGGACGTTACAGGGGCCACCGGCATCGTTCTTCAAAACGACGAGACGATTACCAACGCCACGGATACCGAGATCAAGTTCGCCAGCGATACGGAAGACTTCAGTATCGACTTCCAGAACAACGGGCTTGAGTTGAAATCGGGCTCCGGCGTGACGGCGCTGGCGATGGGTACGGTGGATGACATTCTCGGCGTGGGTACTCTCGTTTTCGACGCCGCCGGCTCTACCATCAACGTGCCTACGGACGGGGACGCCGACGATCTGACGATTTCCGTTACGGGCACGACGAACTCCAGTCTCTACCTCCACGGCCAGGGCACGGCGGCCGACGCCATCAAGATCAACGCCGATGACGGCGGGATCGATATTGATGCAGCCGACGGTATCGCTGTGGATATCGCTGGTGGATCTGGTGAGGACTACGTACTCACGAACACCGGCGGCAGTATCACTCTTGAGGCCACGGAAGGGGCGACGGACGCGATTGTCCTGAACGCCTCCACGGCGGCCGGTGGTATCGATATCACCTCGAACGAGGACATCGATATCACGACCACGGGCGCTGCCAACGAAGATATTTCCATCACCAACACCGGCGGCTCCATCAATATCAGTGCGAGCGAAGCGCAAGCGAACGCCATTGTCATCGACGCCTCGACGGACGCCGGCGGCGGGATCGATGTGGACTTCGGGACGGGCAATCTCGTCATCACCGGCAATACGGCCGGTGCCGATATGACCATCGACGCCGACCTGTTCAGTATCGACGGGACCGGAGCGGCGAACGTCTCGGTAACGGGCGGGGCCGGTGAGGACCTCACCATCTCTCAGCTTGGCACGGCTGATGTGAGTCTGCACCTGTCGTCTGCCGGCAATGGTACGGACGCCTTGAGTATCACCACGTCCGATGCGGCTGGCGATATTGATATCAACGCCGGCGACGCCGTTACGATAGACGCCGGCGACATTGTCGTGACGACCGACGATACGGCGGCCGACCAGTTCAAGGTTGCGGCGGGGGGCGCGGTTGCCGGCGATGCCATCAACTTCGTGACGACGGATGGCGGAATTATGGTCAATGCTGACGGCGCGACGAACGGCGATATCGCCTTGAACGCCGAGAGCATGATTACCATCGATGCCGTCGATGATATCACCTTTACCTTAACCTCCGGTGCGGCAGATGAAGATTTCGTGATTCAGACCTCCGGGGCTCAGGATAACCATCTGAAACTCATCTCGACTGGGACAAGCGCCGACGCTATGACCATCCATACGGATGGGACGGGCGGCGGCATCGACGTGGATACCGATAGCGGGGCCATCTCCATTGTCGCCGACGGTAGTACGGCCGGCGATATCCTCATTGACTCAGAGGACACGCTTACCTTGGTCTCCACGGACGCCGACGCGGCGGGCCTCTATCTGCACGCCAACGGTGGCTCGTCCGAAACGATTTACATTCATTCGGACCAGGGCACCTCTGTAACCGAAGGGGCCGAGTCCATCACGATCCTGTCCGACGAGGGCGGCGTGGGTATCCGTTCTACGGCCAATTTGGCGAACGCCATCCAGATTACCAACGACGGCGGCACGACGGGCTCCATTCTCATCTACAACGATCAGGGTGCCAGCGTCACGGAAGGCGCTGCCAGTATCGAGCTTCTGTCCGACGATGGCGGTATCGAGTTGAAGTCCACAATGGACAACGCCAACGCCATCCAGATTCGCACGGATGCCGGTACGAGTGAAGGGATTGTCCTTCACGCCGATCAGGGCCAGGGTGCCGCCTCCATTCACCTGTTGAGTGACGATGGCGGGATTACCGTTGCCGGCGGCTCCAACGCCGACATTTCAGTGACGTCAACGGGTGCCAGTGTGGTCCTTACCGCGACCGAAGCGGTGGCCGATGCCATCTCGCTTGTTGCGACCACGGGTGCCGGTGGGATTACGCTGAACGCCGGGACCAACGGCGTGCGTTTCTCCGATGATAACCTGCTGGATGTCGGTGACGTTGCCTGTGACGATATCGTGGACGAAGCGAACGGCGACATCATGTACATGATGAAAACCGTGTGCAAGACTATCGACCTCGATGACGACGCTTCTACGGACGACTTCCAGTTTGACGACGACCAGGTCAACCAGACCGAACAGCCGGTGGACTTAGGGGCCATCATTCCCGCGTATGCGGAGATTGTCTCCTGTCAAGTCCGCTGTTTCGAGACGGTGACTGGCAGTGCCTCGATGAGTATCGATATCGGTACGGCCAGTGGCGGTGCGGAGATCCTTACCGCCGCCAATACCGACAGCGCCAACGACATCAATGCCACGGGTGCCGGCGACGGCCCGGAAGTGGTTGCGACGAACGCGGCTCGAAACGTCTGGATCAATGCAACGCCGGGCGCGAACTGGAGCACGCTCGATGCCGGTCGATGGATCGTCATGGTGACGTACCTCGACTACGGCGCGGTCTATACCCAGAAGAACCCGTAAAAGGAGATTCCTACAATGTCTGACAATACCGATTTGATCGAGCAGCTACAGACGAAAGTTGCAAGCGAGTTGCTGCCTACAGTGAAGGCGGCGGAAGCGACGACGGTGGACCTGGCCGGCGAGGCGATTGACGTGCCCCAGCAGGCGCAGGCCCGACTGAAGCAGAAGGTCAACGCCGTCGTTGGCGACTGTCGGCAACTGCTGAACAGCATCAGCGTGTAACGACAATCGGGCGGTAAGGGGGCCCCTCCTTCTTGTGACCGGCCCCCGCCGCCCTTAGTGGGAACGAACGATGAAACGATGCCTGATCTTGATTTGCCTGCTGGCGATGCCGGCGTGGGCCGTGAACAACTTCTCCGGGGACGCCAACTGTGTCGGGGCCTGGAACTTCGAGGCCGATACGACGTTCATGGATGATGCGATGAACCTGAACGATTGGGTGGGCGGTAGTTACGGCACAATTTCGAGCACGTCGAGAGAGGGGCCCTATTCAGTCGATATGGAATTCGACGATTCTGACTACCTGTTTCGCCTGGACGCTGATTTGAGCAACAACTTCCCCGGCAAGAGCGGCCAGACGAACGGTGAATATAGCATGACGGCATGGATGCGCGTGGAGAGCTACGACGATCATAATCCGATTGCCTCCAAGTATTCCAATGCCGGTCAAATCTGTTGGTATACCTATGTCAGCAAGACGACCGAGAAGTTCATTGCGGGTTGGGGCTACAATAGCGGAAGCAGTCATCGAGCGCTGGAAATCAATCATACCGTCACCGTTGGGCAATGGATTCACGTTGGCGTCAGTTGGGATGACGACAATGATCTGTTCTACGCCCAACTTTATGACGAGAACGACAGTTCCTTCACGAAAAACTCGATGGCGGTAACGGACGCCGCCTGGGCGGAAGGCACAATGTTTACGATTGGAGAGCAATACTCCAGTGCCAATGCCGATGCGCTGATTGATGAAGTCGTCATTTGGGACCGTGTCGTCTCCGCGTCTGACATGAACGATGTTCGGGCAGGGACGTTTGATTTCGGGAGCGAGCCAAATCTTGTGGCGCGATACTGTTTTGATTACGGCGGGATAGGTTACGACCGGAGTGGTGAAGGCAATCACTTAGACGCGCCCCACGCGGACACGACCACATACAAAGTAGGCGCGGCATCAGCGGCCTTTGTCGGTGCCTCCGGCTCCCGCCTGAGTATTCCGGAGGCGTCGTTGTCTGCGGCTTTCCCGTTCAAGAATGGTGGCACGAACACCCGGTTTACGCTGTGCGCCTGGATCTACCCGACGGATATAACGTCGGTCTCGATTGCAGGGAAGGGCTCCACAGGCGATAGTACGGTGAATTTCTACGCTGCGGAGCTTGCCGCCACAGAAGACTGGCAAGCGCGATTCGGCTACAACAGTGGGGGGAGTAACGCCAGCGTTGATACAGCGGCTACGACTACGGCAAATCGTTGGTATCACTATTCATTGCGCTACGACGACGACCCGAACACCTGGGAATTTCGTGTCTGGGACGATACGGGCGGTTCTCTGACCTCCACGGATACCGGCACGTTGGATATCGGTGAAGCACTCAACGTCGAGAGCGCTGACTTCTGGCTTGGCATGAGTGCCGTTGCCGGCGTCTGGGCGTTCGA
>JBDGYW010000301.1:0-7489 GCA_039588935.1 Gemmatimonadota bacterium
AATAGAAAATGTGGAAAAGTCTAATTGTCCACATGAGGTTGAGAGTCTTAAGTCATTCGATATCAGATAGTTATACGGGAATTTCAATGCCATCAGAGACCATTAACCGTTTGTACGATTCGATCCGCGACGTGCCGGACTTTCCGGAACCAGGGATCATTTTCAAGGACATTACACCGCTCTTGCTGAACTCGGAATTGTTGGGGTTGGCTGTTGGATGTATGGCTGAACCCGTTCGCGAATTGGGTATCGAACGGGTGGTGGGGATTGAATCTCGCGGGTTCATATTTGGTGCGCCTTTGGCGATGTCACTCGGGGCGGGTTTGGTACTGGCGCGGAAGCCCGGCAAGTTGCCATGGCAAACTCGGCGTGTGGAGTATTCTCTGGAATACGGGACAGACGCGATCGAGATGCACACCGACTCGATCGAGTCCGGCCAGCGTGTGCTCGTGGTCGATGACCTGTTGGCGACGGGAGGGACTGCGCAGGCAGCATCTCACCTCGTCTCCAACGTTGGTGCGGAGCTAGTCGGGTTTTGCTTTCTCGTAGAACTCGCCTTTCTCAACGGTCGAAAGAAGTTGCCCAATTCGAGAATCTTCAGTCTGCTCACTTTTCCGCGCGCTGACTAGCGGGGCAGGGGAGTTGGATAGCTGCCATGTTGTGGTTAGCTTTTTCGCTCCGTTGCCCCTGTAGCTCAGTGGATAGAGCAGCGGTTTCCTAAACCGTTGGCCGGGTGTTCGAATCACCCCAGGGGCGTTTAGTTACCCCAATGGGGTACAGTGCCGCATTCCCAGAACGACTGGGTGTGGGTTGACGTTGGCAGAGAAGAGGTAGTGTGACCGCTCCTACAGAACGTGCAGAACGTGATCCAGTTGTCCGCATTGTCGAGTGGATCAAGAAGAACCAGCGAACATTGATCATTGTTGCCACTTTGGTCGTTGGCACCATAGCCGCAATCATGTACATGAGGGTGGCTAGTGAGCGAAGAGAGAACTTCGCCAATACGCTTCTATCAAATGCCCGAGCCGTGGCCGCCACCGGGAATGCTGCTTTGGCGATAACTGACTTGACTGATTTAGTGACGAGCCACCGTGGGACCGTTGCGGCAGAGGAGGCGGAAATCCTGCTGGCACGGCTTCGTGTGTCTGACGGCCAGTCAGAGGCGGCAGTACAGTCCCTCCAGGAATACATCGGGCGTGGGCCGAGTGACCAGTTTCGTGCTGCTGCCTATGGACTCCTGGGAGTGGCGCTCGAAACGGTCAGCCTAGCAGATGCCGCTGACGCTTACGAATCCGCCGCTGCTGAGGCATGGTACGACTTTCTTGCGGCGCAGTATTTGCTCGACGCAGGTCGCGTTCTCACTGCATCGGGAGACACGGCAAGGGCAGTTGCGGCGTACCAGAGGATCCTCGACGATCTTTCCGAAACCGATATGGTGACGGAGGCGCGTCTCAGGCTCGGTGAGCTACAAAGGGCCGACATCGACAATCGCTGAGATGTGTGACCATTCTGTTGGTGCGTCGCGCGTTCACCTTGTAGCTAGTTAACAAAGAGTGTGGAAACCATCGAGATGTGGCCCTGTAAGGGCGCCTGTGGGTGTTTCTTTCGTTTGCAAGGTTCCGCACGACAACTGCGTATAATATATGTTATGTTAAGTAGATCTGTGAGTTGATGTGGACAACTGCACAACTAACCCAAACTGGATGCTTCAAGTCACTGTGCTGTAAGAAGTTGCGTGCTGAGACCCTATGGGCTTGGGAGGAAGATCTTCGCCTCAAGCACGGCGCGAAACACGCGCCGTGCTTCGCCGCGAAGTTGGGGTGACTGAAGGTGGAAATCAGAGTCTACGGTCCCGGATACGCGGAGTGTGCGGCCGGAGCTCGTCAGGATGTCTTGAGGAATAGTAACCTGTTGCTGTTTGGCCAAGACGGCAGCGCATGCCACAGAGCCGGTGGCACACGCAAGGGTCTCACCTTCAACTCCACGTTCGTAGGTCCGTACACGCAAGGCGTTGCCTAGTCGCGAGACGAAATTCACGTTCGCGCCTTCAGGTAGGAGAGACGCATGGTTTCTGAGGTCCCTGCCCCGTTTTGTCACCGGGACAGCCTCCGCGTCATTCACGACAACCACCAGGTGAGGCACTGCGACTCTGGTGAAGGTAATGGAATGTTCGCCGGGAGCGCGGTCGATTTCTGGCTCCGACATCTGACCGACCGCATCGAGTTCGAACTCGGCTAGCTCGTCGTTGCCATGAATGACTCGGGTCGACACGAGTCCGGCGTCTGTTTCGAGAATCATGTCGTCGCGTTCGACAAGCTCCAACCAGCGCGCCGTTCGTGTTGCGCACAACGCGCCGTTACCGCACATTGGTGCTCGGCCGCCGTCCGCATTGAAGAAATGAAAGCGGATTCTGTCAGGGCCCGATCCCGGCTCGAGGATGGCAAAACCATCTGCCCCAATCCCGTCTCGCCTATCACAGACCGCACGAATCCGTTCCGCACTCCAGGTGTCGACTGCGTGTGCTCGCCCGTCAACGAATACAAAATCGTTTCCGGAGCCGCTCATCTTGAATGCGACTATGCCATTCATATGCGGCCAATAATTGAATGAATTCTGAGTCTCCAGACCATCCACACGGCCTCGCGGATGATCTTTCCGGACATTTTGCTTTCACCGTCGGTCCGGTCGACAAACACTATCGGTATCTCGACGATCTTGAAGCCTTTTCGTTTGGCTCGGAAGCTCATCTCGATCTGAAACGCGTATCCATTCGAACCAACTGCGTCAAGGTCGATTGCCTCGAGTACCCCGCGTCTAAAACACTTGAAGCCACCGGTTGCATCGTAAAGCTTGTGGCCGGTGACGAGTTTCGCGTAGATGTTTGCACCATAGCTCAACAGCAGGCGCGTCATCGGCCAGTTGACTACGGTCACTCGGCGGGACAGATACCGTGATCCCAGTACTAGGTCGGCATCAACTATCGCGGCCAGAAACTCAGGCAGGTGTTTCGGGTTATGCGAGAAATCCGCGTCCATCTCTAGGACGTAGTCATAATCCCGAGCCAATGCCCATTTGAAGCCTTCGAGATACGCGGTGCCAAGGCCCAGCTTCCCTTCCCTATGGATTACATGTATGCGATTGTTTTCGGCTGAAAGCTTTTCCGCGATCTGCCCGGTGCCGTCGGGTGAGTTGTCATCAACCACGAGAACGTCGAGCCGTTCGTCCTGTTCTAGAACCTCCGGCACGATCTGG
Source organism: Gemmatimonadota bacterium (assembly GCA_039588935.1). Classification (GTDB taxonomy): domain Bacteria; phylum Gemmatimonadota; class Gemmatimonadetes; order Gemmatimonadales; family GWC2-71-9; genus JBDGYW01. The sequence goes on from JBDGYW010000301.1 coordinate 3,253, forward strand.
GCGATGTTGGCTGCCTCGTCGTACGTGGGGATTATGACAACAGCCCGTTCACCCATTCACCCTTCTCCGTGCCACATGGGGGAGCGCAGTCGCCAGCGCTACAAGGACCAGGCACACGATAGTGACCAGTCTCCCAGTCTCGTAGTCCTCACTCTCGAATCTGAGTTCCACAACCTCCGCACCGGCTGATACCGGCACGGTAATCAATGTCATGTTACCTCGTACCACGTGCGTTTCGGTTCCGTCCACCGTCGCTTTCCAATCCGGGTACCAGTTTTCGCTAACAACGAGGTAAGCGTCCTGACCGGGAGGCGGCTTTAATCGCATGCGCATGGCGCCGGGCTCCCACGACTCGAAGACGACTCTCGCCCCGATTGGCGGCGGAAGATCTGAGAGTGCGGCGAGGTCGATATCACTTTCGGGAGACAGTAGAAGTAGCTGATCTGGAGGAAACTCAGGGTTCAAAATCGTGTTGACCGCCTGCTCGTCGGTGAGGCGGACCGCCGCAGGTACAACTCGTCCGTACGAAGGGGGATCGACTGAGCTATATACGTTTACTTCCGCTCCCCCCGTTGTGGCCATCTCGGTGAAGGTTCTTTGATATAGCTCCGAAAATCCTGGTACAGCATCCTCGAGGTCCAGCGAAGGCGAAACGATCACGTGCTGAACCGCGAACAGGTCGAGCAGTTTGGGGAGGCGGTTACTGAACACGTACCTCCACTCGTTTTTTCCTCCCATCAGCTGGTCAAAACGGTGCAGCTCGTTGCCGTGGTGCCCCAGCAACTGCGGTATGTCTCGCGACTGGAGGCTCGACCCGGGATAGGCGTCGGACATGTTCAGGACGCGGTACGGTTTCGCGCTGGCGGCGATGTACTCGGTGACCTCGTCCGAGCCGTGAAGCTCCAAATGTCCTCTCCCGAACACCCAGAACTCGCGGGCGTTTAGCCAAAGGTCGCCACTGACGATTAGGACCAGGCCAAGACAAAGGACCGGCGCCTTGATGCGCCCGGTGAGCGCCGCGAGCGCGAGCGCGCCGAGCAATCCGAGAGCCAGGCCGCTGGCCAGAGCGCCCATCCGAATCTCGGAAGCGGCGCCTGCTGCCACCGGAGCAACCTGCAACTGAAGTGACTGCTGCACTCCTCGAGCCAGGAAGGAAGCGAATCCACCGAACGCGCCGATCGCCGCGAGGACTAACACCCCGCCTGCGACGCCGAGCCAGGCCAAAGTGTGCGCTCTGCCTTCTCCCTTTTGCAGTCGGTCAACACCCAGTCCTGCAAAGACCGCAACGACTAGCGCCACTATATACAGTGCCATTCCTGCTGCGCGCGTCTGCTTCACAAACGGGACCACGTTGTACCAAAGTCGGTAGAATGGCGTTGACGCTCCCAGAGCTACCAGGAGAAACAGCAGTCCAATTCCACCCAACCAGATAGCGAGGCGTCGTCGTCCAGCTCCTGCCCCGAGAATTGCGAGAGCCACAACAGGCAGCCCCAAGTACTCGGAATGGAGCTTGGCTCCATTTGAGCCCCAGTAGGTGCCCGCTACGCTCTGACCTACGAACTTCGAGAAGAAAAGCTCAGGAACGTGGATCCAGGGGATTGCGAACGATGTCGCGCCTGCCCATCCCCGGTAGCTCTCAGCCCGTGGTGAGTAGGGGATGTACTCGTAGAACGGCCAGAGTTGGATCGCGCCAATCCCAAATCCGAGTAAGACCGCCCCAAGCGCGAGCGAAAGGTCCACAACCCTATCTCGAACGCTCCGATCGACCGGTTCCCCGAACGTGAGGTAGAGGGCAAACAGACCGGCAGCGATCAACATGTATTGAGCCATCTGTGGGTGTGGGCTAAGGAGTGAAAGCCCGACCACCAGCGCCAACAGACCGTAACCCTCGAACCGCCTATCCCGAATGGCATGCAGGAGGGCGAACAGTGCGAGCGGCAACAGCGCGGTAACGAACAGTTTGCCGTCGTGACCGGGGTGCACGTAAGACGCGATGACTCCAGACAACTGGTACGCCAGCGCACCGACCACCGATCCAGCCCACGACACCTTCAACTTCCGCAGCAGCAGATATCCGAAGATGCCGGCGAGCACGTAATGGACGACAAATCCGATGTTCATCGCAAATGCGGTCGGAAGCAGCAGACGGAGCCATGCCGTCGGGTAGAAAATGTCTCCATGCATCCCGGCCACGTATGGCAGTCCTCCGAAGATCCCTGGATTCCAGAGCGGTACGTGGCCGAGTGCCTTCCACTGTTCCGCCTGCCAGTGTCGCCAGGCGTACCCTGTGGCGTATTGGTCGCTCAGCGGGCCCGCGAGGAATTGGCCTGCCCACATCGGCAGTGAAAGGACAACGATCCAAACCAGGCAAAGAACCAACGCAACTAGTGCCGGATACGGTGGCGCAAACCTCTCGTTGAAATCCTCAGGTTGTTGTGTCAACCGTTATCTCCTTCCGCCGGTCTACGAACAATGCTACCAGCGCCGCGCACGCTTCCGTGGCCGTCAGTAGCAGCCGCGCTGCAATGCTCAACGCAAGCGCTCCACCACTCCCGACGATCGGTGCCAGCAGGGCGACGTAAACGAGTTCGCGAACGCCTACTCCACCGGGGGCGAAAAGCGCCAACAGTCCAACAATATACCCGGCTGCGAAGACGCCGGTGGCTTGGATGAGAGACAAATCGGCGGTTTCGAATAGTCCCCTCGCCAACAGCCAAAACGCGAGTCCGTATGCTATCCAGCTCATCAGGGTTATTACTGTCCCCAACAGTGCGGTACTCAGTGGCAGCGCTCGAAATTCCGTACCAGGTCGAATCACGTGTACTAGCCGCTCGGCCATCGGCTTCCACACCAGGCCCACGAAAGCGCATCCTGACAAACAGAACGCAGCAACGAGTACGAGTGGTGATGCCGCACCAGGCGCTCCGAGACCCACGACAAGCAACCCGGTACCAATGGAAATCACCTGCATCACCAAGGCAGACCCCGCCGCCGCCCATCCGGCCACACCGGTGCGTTGAGCCAGTACAGCTAATGCGGCAACGCTCCACACTTTGCCGGGCAGGTATCTGCCAAGGTTCGACAGGCACCATATCCGCATCGCCGGCCCGTAACCAAGCGTTTGATTCCATCCGAGAAGTACGCGTCGCCATGCTTCGATCAGGATTCCATATGAGCCCCATACCATTAGTGCTGCCAAAATGATCCACATGGGGCTCAAGCGATAGGTTACATCCAGAGCGCTCAGCTCAGTCCAATTGAGGAAGACGGACCTGCCGACCAATCCAACGAGAACCGCGGCGAGAATCGCCTGACCGACCCAAACCAGCCACCTACGACCTTTGCCCCTATTCATGTGCCATCGCTTGCGTGTACACACTCTCGAACAGCTCTGCAACAGCATCGGGATTCAGCTGCCTCTTGAGTGCATCGCCTTTCTCGGATGCGAGCCGCCTGGATTCCGCGTTTCCAACCATCATTTCGATTTCTTGTGCCATCTGCCGAGCGTCGGTCGCATCAACTAGGCGGCCCGCGCCGGACGACGGAACGAAGTCTCTCACCCCCCCACCCTGCTGAGCCGCAATCACCGGCACCCCAAGCATGAACGCCTCTGCTGCGGCAAGTCCCAAGCCCTCGTCCACTGCGGGAAAAGCGAACACATCTGCATCTCCAATTTGCTCGGGAACCTCTTCCGGTGGCACCGTGCCGACAAACCGCGTGACATCGGCAATTCCGAGCTGCTTAGCCCTGTGCTCCAGTGATCGTCGATCAGGTCCGTCACCGATAACTTTGAGCGTCACTGCCTTGTCGCGCTGTTTGAGTATCGCGACCGCTTCCAAGATTGTGGCGATGTTCTTTTGTTGCACGAGCCGTCCGACCGTAACAACGCCTGCCCCTCCCCTGCTCTGCCGTGTGTAATGGGCCACGTCAAGCGGCATTGGTTGCAGGACTATTTTGCCCGGATCGATACCGGAGGCGGAGGCAACTTCTTCCGCGAGGTAGCTCGACACAGCTGTAACAACGGCTGCACGCCGAAGCACCAGACGCGCCAGTCTCCTCGCCGCCTGAGAGCGCTTGAGGATCGCGACGTCTGTGCCGTGAAGCGTAACAATGAAAGGACGGTGTGACGCTATGCTCGCCAGGCAAGCTGAGACACCTCCAGGCACCCACCAGTGTGCGTGTACCAGGTCCGCTCCGCCTTCGCGTACTGCCTCGAAGGCTGCTCCCGCTTGAGAGG
>JBDGYW010000302.1:0-14732 GCA_039588935.1 Gemmatimonadota bacterium
CGGAGAAGCTGGATGTGTTCAACGACGCTTTCCGTGTCCTGCGCAGTGGAGGACGGTTGGCAGTAGCTGACGTGATTGCGACGGCGCCACTGCCGGAGTCGGCGCTTCAAGATCTCAAAGCCTATGCCGGCTGTGTGTCCGGAGCTGTCTTGGCGGACGATATCGAGGCCATGTTGACCAAGGCGGGATTCACCGACATCAGCATCAAGCCGAAGGATGAGAGCCGCGAGATGATTCGCGAGTGGTCTCAAGGCGCCAAGTTCGAGGACTTTGTCGTTTCGGCCATGATCGAAGCGAGGAAGCCATAAATGCGGTTCGCGCGGGGACGGAGGCTCGAACAATAGTGTTTTTTTGAAACTAATGTTCGATCTATCTCGAATTATCGAATTAAAGGATCCGCTGTCCTCGCGCGGTTGCCGACCAGAAGTGAGATGGAACGAAAAGATACAGTGGAGAGTTGACCATGTTGACCACAGCTAACCGCACGCCACAAGACGCTGTCCAGCAGTGTCGCTGCCCTGGGTCGGGCGAGCAACGCAAAACTGCACGATTGAGCAATGACTACTGCCTGTATGACGAGCAGCAACGAAGCCTTGGCGCATTCAAAGGTTTGGCCGAGGCCCCCGTCCTGGAACGAAATGCACCGACGGTACTCCTCAGACCGACGAACTAGGCTTACAGCAAGGTGACGAGGAGGGTCCCTGCGATGACGGAGGAAAGAAAGATGGAGACAACCGAATCGAATACAACGAGTGCAGACCAGTTCAGCACGCTTACTCGCGCATTGGCCGCTGTCTGTCACAACTGCGGTATCTGCCCGTTTGCGGAGAAGAGGCCAGAGTCCGCGTTCGGCAAACTCATGCGGTGGCACCGCGGCTGGTGCCCTGCCTGGGCAGCACACACCAGAGTCTACGGCAATAAACCTCTTGGTCATTAACTCGGCGAGGCAGGGCTCGATCGCTTGAGCATGGTCGATCTGCGAGGAGATATCATGGAAACGCTAGACATGATCAACCAGACGGAAGAGCAACTCTTCAAAGCAGGAGCTGCGATGGCAGCAAACAACCAGCAGTCCTTCGGGGAGGCTATTAACGAGTTGGTCAGAACGGGCGTCGGAATCGACACAATTGAATTTGCAGTACGAGTCGGTAAGGCCGTGAGGGAAAAGCCGGCGGCAGCGATGGGTAAGTATGTGGAAGAACTGCTTGATGTTAAACCAATGGAATCGCAGGGCTCCAAATCGTGCCCCGCCCAGAGCGTAGAAGATCCGACACAGCTCAGGCTGATGATGTTGATCGCGGTAGCATCGGCCCTAGCCGCCAACTGTGAGCCGTGTCTCAACCAGTCGGTCTTGGCGTTGTCAGACGCACGGGTTTCCGAGGATGATATTCGCCGTGCGGCCGAGATCGGACTCGAAGTAAAGGAACTGAAGGCCGAGGACATCAGAGATGCGGCGGTCGTGTTGACCGGGATCGATGAGGACAGAAACAACAAACCTTGGGCGAAGGCCCAAGGAGCTTTGAGATGACGACGACAATCTTGCTGGTGTGTTCTTTCTTCGGAATTGCGCTGCTAGGCCTTCTGTTGGCTTTTTTGAAGTTCAGAATCGCTAAGCTCGACATGACCTTCTTCGAGTTTTCAAGGCGCTTGGTTCGAGGAGGGGGTTACAAGAGGATATCCCCACCTGAGTTTGACGAAATGCGTCGGGCAGAAGTCGAGAGTCCGGTGATTGTTGATCTCAGAGACCGAAACGCGGCCCAAGCAAAGCCAATACCCAATTCGATCTCCAGCCCGTTTGACGATTTCCTGAAAGAAGTTGTGGTTGAGAGAAAATACGGTCCAGACAATCCGATTGTGTTGGTATGCGACACGGGGCAAATGAGTCGCGTCGCCGCCAACATCTTGGTTGAGGACGAGGAGTTCACGAACGTTTACAACCTCGACGGAGGAATCGCGAGTTGGGAAAGGTGGCAAAGAAGAACGGCAATGCGGGCCGGTTGTTGCGCGATCGACAACCTCGCATCGTGCTGCGCCTGACACGATCCCAGCCGAGGTGTGAAGCCGGAGCGTTGAGGGCGGTCACGGACGGCGTGTCGGAGGGTTACCCTCGTGCTGGCGCACTCAATGCGCAAGGCGTATTTTCTCTCCGCTCCGACCAAAGGAAGACCACGGTGACCGACGCTTTTGGCCGCCGGGAGTGCGTACTGGTCGACCGCGAGGAGGACCAATTGTGAAAACGGTACTGCTGGGTTTCAAACGTCAAATGTTACCTATCCCGCAAGCGCTGTTCCAGAGGGCGATGAAGGCTAGTGCCAACAAGGCTCACCGTGTCCTTGGGGGGCTCGATGACCAGCAACGACGCGTTCACCACTTCGTGGTTCGAGATCTGCCCCGTCTAGGCGAACCCATGCCACCGGAGCACATTGCCGAGGCCCTGGAGATGGACGTCAATCGTGTGATCGAGATCGTCGACGAGCTCGAGCGACGCCTGATCTTCCTATCCCGGTCCGGCGGGCGCGACGTGGTGTGGGCCTATCCGTGTCGACGCTGTGGCGACTCCCTTCGTGCAAGGGAAACTCCGGAACGAAGCGCTCTCCTTCGAGATCGGCACCGAGTGCTCATGTTGCGCTCGGCGCATCGGCTTCACGATGAGGCACGATCTCAGCTACACTCTCCATGAGCCGGAAAGCAACCCGATGTTCTTCATACCGATGGTCGACTTCACCAAGCTGAAGGCTCCAAGCATCATCGACGACTTCTGACGCAAGTCCGTTTTCTTCTGGTCAGAAGAACACGCGCGAAAACAAAGGAAGGCAGAGGGCGGCGTGGTGGGCCTGTATCTCACGCTGGACCAGAACCGTTGGGTCACCCCGGTGGGGCAGGAGATTTCGTTCGAGTTCGGCCGCCGTCCGGTACCGAGGCGGTAGCCAACATGCGGACCGACAGAGACCTCTGAGGAGTCGTCGCCGAGGAGCAATTCTAGGACGCCGCCACTGAGTGTGCCGGTGAGTGGATAGACTGTGACTTATTGTGACATCTGGGGCAGGGAAGTGTGACAAATTGTGCGTTCGGTCGGGAAAAGTGTGATGTTTTGTCACAATTCAGGTGTACAAAGGGTCGCTCCGAGGGCGCGCGCTTGTCCAGCGCGTATGCGCCGAGGCTGTTGGAAACCGCCTCGGAATTGAGCCCCGAATGTCTCTGAAAGCTGCCCAAACTTACAAGGGACTTAAGATCCCACCAAACCGCCACCCAGGGAGGCAATACGACGCCGTGACGGGCGACTTTAATCACCTCCACGCCGCCCTGGCCGGTCCGGGACGCTATACCGCATGTCCGTGTCGCCACCGCTGGTGCCAACCAGGCTGACCGAGGCGATCGTCACCTTCCCTGGCAAGATGTCAACAACGATTGTCTTCGATTGCCGCACACCGCCAAGGCCGATATAGGACACTTCCACCGATTGCTGTCCAGGAGGCAGCGCCGAACGAACCACTGAGATCTCGTTCGGCAAGGTGGACCACGTCCTGGTATCGGCCCGCTCTGTGGCAGATGATATGGCCCGCGCCGCTACACGGGCAAGGAATCCACCAATGTCACCGCCGAGTCGTCCTCCGCTTGCCTCGGCAACGGTCACGCCGGCCTCCTTTAACAGCCCCCGTGCTACCATCCGAAGCAGCACGGTCGTCTTCCGCTCCTCGAAGTCACGCACGGCGACAGCCGATAGATCCTGCAGGAGATAAGCGGTCAGCGAGGGGGCGCGGCCAACGGTAACGCGAACATCACGAGCCGCGACCGCTTCGTGTTCATACACCGGCCAGGCAAGAGAGATGAGTTCCAGGCCGACCGCAGACCCTACTGTGGCGATGAGTACACCGTCCTCGTAGCGCGGGAATTCGTGACCGGAGCGCGATAACTCGTTCATGACGATGACAGTTCTGGCCAAGACCATTACGGCCGCAGTTAAGGCGGATTCCGCATCACCCGCTAGAATTGAGTCCTTTTCCCGTGCCAGAATGGGGATGTAGAGTTTCTGCGAAGCACGATGCGCAACGAAACCGTTCTCGACGAGAAGCACCAACTCACCCGAGTTCTCACCGGAAGGTGCTTTGCCCGTGGCGTAGGGAGAGGCAGGGTACGATTGCCTAACCTGCGCCACCACGTCGTGGAGACCAAGTTCCCCGGACACTCGCATGAGATCCTCCGCCACCGGCGTGGGTGGAGGGATGCCGAACATCTCGTCGTACCGCTCGTAGGCAGCGAGCGACTGCCGCAGTGACACCACCGCGTTATTCAGATCGCCGGCGCTCCACTGGAGAAGTCCCGCCAAATACTGAACGGCGGCATCAACCGAATAACTTCGTCCGGGGTTGTCGTTTGCGTAGCGTCGGACCAGTTGGTTGGCACGCCGTGCCTCCACCAATGCGTCTTCAGAATCGCCCAACTCCAGATAGTTGAGCATGCCGTAGAAGTGGAGCATCGACCACTCGATAGCCGAAGGATAGAAGTCGAGCGCGTTGTCGCTAACGAGGAACGCCGCCAGGTTCTGCGAAATGCTTTTTGTATAGCGTTCCCTTGCCAAACGGTCGGCTTCCTGCAACGCAATGTTGCTCTGCCGCAAGCTCCCGAGTCGTCGCAGGACGAGCCCCTTCTGCATTTCCCGCAGCAACGCGTCCTTGGGGCCGGCATCCAGTACACCCCAGATGCCGAGAGAATCTCGCGCCACGAGGTAGTGGCGCAGGGAAGCGTCGTAACCCGAGAGAGTGCCGCCGGCGAAAGGGGACGTCGCCGGCACCGGTGGCAGCGATACACGAGTACACCCGGAGAGTGCAAGAATGGCCGCGGCGATTCCCCAGCGCCAGTGACTGGCACGCATGGTCATAGTGGACATTCGGACAGGAGAGTGGAGCGAGCGCGAAGTGCTACAGGCGTATCACCGCCGCTCCACCGTACCATCCATTCTTACCGCCGCGTCCGGGCCCGTTCGACGTACTTCTTGATCTTGTGCTGGCCGATCCACACTCGCTCGTTGGTCTCGAGGTCAGTCAAGTTGAGATCGACCTGGTAGAAGATCACTTCACGGCTTCCTTCAATATCTTCGATCGACGTGATCTCTCCCACGACGATGTAGTCGGCCCCGAGTTCATTCCGTATGCGCGCACGGGATTCCGGAGATGAGTACATCTGCTGGTCATCCCGCTCATCTCGTACTTGTTCCCGCTGCTCGCGGTCGGCCACTACCCGCGCCTCACCTGATCGAAGAAAGGAACGTTCGAGATCGCGCAGGAATGCGTTGACAGCGATGTGCTCTGCGGTCCGGTTGACGACCGCTCCGAAGATGACGGCCGGGAGTTCTCCGGCGTTCTGTTGCTGGTGCCGGCGTGACCACGGATAACTCATGGCATCGTCGATCAACGCGTCGGCCACCATGCGGGAGTCGGAATCGTTCCAAAATCCTGAAAGGTCGACGGTCTCTTCAGGAGCGATCCTTGTTACCTGGGTGCGGCCTGAGCATGCAGCCAAACCGAGTGCGAGCAACAATGCAGCCCGCCGAATCATCACGGTTGTCATCTTTTTCCACCTCGTTCACGTGAGGGCGACGGAACCCAATCGCAGTCGCGCGTGTGTTCCCTTGTCGCCATCGACAGTGTCTATCCGATCCGCAATTGGTCACACAGGCGAATATGAATGTGCAGCTTGGAGCGCGTGCCGATACCCACCATCATACATCCATTCTGGTACACCATATGGGAAACGTGTCCATGGATTCTGGAGTTGCCGGAAGAAGCTCCTTGCCAGGGATTCGGCTTGGGTCTTCGAACAGCCTCAGACTACGCACGTTCTATGATATTGGGTACACCAGTCGGTGGACTGAGGTTTCCGCGTCAGTTTGTTTGGTTGCACGCCATGTCACAAGGCATGTTGTGCCGCAACCGCGGTCTTCGGCGGCCTGCGCGAAAGCCGTCAGCAATAGTGAGACGGTGAATCCCACCGGGTTTGAATATGCCCCGACGGTAGTTGGAACTCGGTGATGATTCCGGGGCGATCAAGCTATCCGGCCTTCCTTTCGTCGGCAACCTCCTGTTGTTGTCTCGGTTGATCCAGGTGCGCCTCCTTGAGAATCCACAACTGACGGTATCCTAGAATGCGACGGTATCTCTGTTCCGTCGCCACGAACGCTGTTGCGGCCCAGCGGAGGACCATTGAGCCGCTCTGCCAGTTCGTGATGCGTTTCGTCTTCTGCCTCACTCCAGAGTGCGTTGAATCGATCAGGTTCGTGCTGCCGAGACATCGCCTGAGCTCTGCTGGTAACCCAAGGCGATTGATCGTGAACATCTCGCGGAGGCCTTCTCTCAGGCTGGCGGCTGCAGACGGGTGGTCGCGCTCGAGCCACAACGCTAGCTGCTCGAGTCTCTTCATACCGTCGTTCCCGTCGAGCTTGAATGCTGCCCGCATCGCCGAATTCACCTGACCCTGTTGGTCGTCCGGCAGGTGCCCCAGGACGTTGCGGATCTTGTGATTGCGGCAGCGCTGTATCTGGTTATCAGATCCGTATACCTGATCGATCGCCTTGCGTAGCGCTTTTGCTCCATCGATCACAAACAAACGCCGGCGATCCGGCTTCACGCCACGCTCAACCAGCTCCTCCAGCAATCCCACCACCACTATCGCGTTTTCGCTCGCTCCTTCCCGCAAACCCAGCACGTGCTTCCTGCCCTCACCATCCACTCCAACGGCTCCCAACACATGATGCGACCCAAACTGAACGCCGTCGATGTAGACGATCAGTAGGTCTTTGTCTTCAAAGCTGCGCTCAGCCAAATCCTTGAGCACCCGTTCCCCAGCCTCAATCGTCTCTCTACTCACTTGCGACTTGCTGATGCCTACGGCATCGGCCATCTCTGGTAGTACGTCCTTGTAGCGCCGAGTCGATACACCAGAAAGCAAAACCTCCAGCATCCGCTCCCCCAACCGGCCGCAGCGCATAGCCTCATAGGCCGGCACCTCTACCTCTCCTCCTCGACCCACTCCCTTCTGGCGCAACCGCGGCTTCGTCACCCGAAGCTTTCGTTCCGCCAAACTCACCACGCCAGGCTGGCTTCCGTGCCAGGAAGCCTCACCATCTGAGCCACGCTTGCCCCGCTGCTTCCGCCCCGCCACCTGCTCGGCACTCAGCTGAAGCACCGCTTCAATCGTGGCACGACCAACCATGTCAATCACCTCGTCCACCGCAAGCTCTGCATCCTCGATCAACTGCACCATCGGTAGTAACAGCTGCCCCTCGCTCGCCACAAACTCGCTCAACGCCTGACTGTCCTTCCGTTCCGCCACCTGATAACTTCGTCTCATCGGTGATGGCTCCTTTCTAATGGGTGATTTTTGGACACCCGATCATACCGGATCGGGATACCCGGAGCCATCACCTCCTTCTTTATTCCTGGATCAAGTTCCAACTACGGATGGGACACCTTCGTAGCTCGTACGGAGGAGTATCACAGCTTCAAACAATGAAGCGCGTCACGAAAGCACTCCCGCAATTCCGAGATGCGCCCAATATCGACACGCAACGTTTCGCGGTCGTACCAGGGTTTCTCGAGGTAGAGGCAGCGGTTCATCTCCACTTGAATCCAAGGAAGCCGACTGCCCCCGTGTCTCTTGATGATGTAGCCACCCTTGAACGGGTCATTCAGGCCTATTCGTTCGGATTGAATCTCGAAGGCACCCGCGATGCTTGCAGCAAGCTCAACCAACAATGCCGGAGGTGCGGTCGCACCGTCCCGATTACTGAGGCAAAACAATGGGCGAGGTTCCCCACGGTTGTTTTCGATCGGCGGTGCTGAGGGCAACATCGAGTGGCAATCGAGCGCGAGCCTCACCCCAGGTTCCGATGATGCCTCCCTGAGCCGTGCATGATAGGGAGCATGGTAACGCTCAATCAGAAGCCCCGTTAGTTCGCCATCGGGCTCGTGACCAGGTTGAAAAATGGGTTGCTGGAAACATGTGGCCGTTTTTACCACACCGTCCGGGTGGCGGGGCGGACGCTCGTCGGGGGCTCTGTTCATATCCACAAAGGCGCGCGCGACATCCGTTTTTACCACTCGCTCAACCTCATCGCCGAGGTCGAAGATGTCCGAGGTACAAGCATCACCGTCGTCGAACAGGTCCCGGGGCGTAATACAGACTCGGTGACGCAGTTCGTTGGGGACACGACTCCCACCGTGCGGGATCGAGAGAAGAATCGGCAACACGCTCAGGAAGGCCCGGCCGCGGTCCCGTCGCGTCGAGGGTCGGCCACGCCCTGGAAGCCGACACCTGTTTGTCGTCTGAGCACCGCTTGCACGCAACCTAGGTAGAACGCATACGCATCCCGGGGAATGAGTTTGTAGCCTAGTCGCTCCAGGTAAGACACGACTTCGGCAGCGAACCTTCCACGCTCGTAGCTGAGTCTCCCGCCGATAGAGCAGTGAAAGCGTGGTTCGTCCACCGCGTGGCTGATCGGCTCGGATCCGTCCAGAACATTCACGAGAAACTGCGTCACGGCGGAGAATATGCGCTCGCTGCCGGGCGACCCCGCGGCGAGCCAAGGTTCCTTGCGGCGGAACACGATGGTTGGCGCCGCACTCGACCACGGCACGGCGTTGGGCCGTAGGTAGTACGGATGCGCTGGATTCTCCAACTCGAAGGCCAACATGTAGTTGTTATAGAGAAAGCCGAGGCTCTCTGCCGCGGCCTTTGAGCCGTACGTACGCTCGATAGACTGTGTCATGGCGACCGTGTTTCCGTCCCGGTCCATGAGAGAGAAGTGTGTCGTCTCTCCCTCTTCTTCACCCAACACGTCTTCCATTGGGAGATGGACATCCATCTCCTCCGCAACGCTCAAGGCCACTTCCCGCGCGAGACGTTTGCTCAGCATCCGTTTGTCGTGAAGCTGCGGATACGTGTTGGCATCGAACGGACGCTCCTCGCGCTGTAGAAAGGCCTTGCGAAAGGTCTCGGCTAAGAAGTGATTGCGTTCCACAGACTTGCCACCGACGAAGGCAGACTTCAGGTGATTCAACATGAGGAGCACGAGCAGTAGTGTCCGCCCCGTCCCCGGAGGAGGCATCGTCTTGACCAGGTAGCCGCGGTAACGTCGAGCCAGCGGACGCCGTTCGATAGGCCAGGGGATGAGCGCCAGATCATCTGCCCGGAGAAGTCCATCGTTGGCCCGCATATCAGCGTCGATCTGGGCAGCAATGTCTCCCTGATAAAAAACTTCAACACCTTTGGAAGCGATCAGCTCGAGCACGCCCGCCAAATCGCGCTGCTTGAAAGTACTACCCACCGGATGTGGCTCGGCACCTGCGGCCAAGAAATATCGAGCACCGGAGCGCGAGTTCACTGCCAGGAAATTCTCCCGTTCGCGAACTTGGAGGTCGTGCTGCAGCTGTGTGATCCCATATCCGTTGCGAGCAATTCGGATGGCCGGCTCAAGGACTGTCTTCCAGTCGAGTCTACCATAATTGCGGTGCAACCAACTGTAAGCGGCGGGAGTGCTCGGCACCGTGGTCGCCCGGTATCCCAGCTTGATACTCTCTCGGTTCTTCAGCTGGGAGCGATGCGCGAGCGAGGGTGCTCGGCTCGATCCATCCAAGGCGAAAGTATGCCCATCGAAATGAACGAGGCCTGTGCTTTGGCCTCCCAATCCACTGGCTTGTGGCTCGCACACACCTAGGGCAAAACCTACGGCGCATGCGGCATCGATCGCGTTGCCACCCAGGGCGAGCATTTCCACGCCTGCCTCTGTCGCGTCCGGGAATGCTGTGGCGACCATGCCACCGGATGCCGCCGCACACTTCGAGTCGTGGGTTGGCTGAAACGTGCCCTCTACACGACCGATCCTCATTGGCCGTCGACGCTCGCGCAACGGTGCATGACCATGGCGAGTAGAGCCGCTCGCTCAACCAGTGAACTTCGCAGTATGTACTCCTCCTGAGTGCGCTCGCCACCACCGATGGGTCCCAAACCATCGATGGCGGGAACCGTGTCGGGCACAAAGCAGATGTCCGATGAGTGCCACCGATGAGTGGGCAACACAGTCACATGGAGGTTCCTGCCGATTTCGGCCACCGCCTCGAAGAGTGCCTGCCGTTCCGGCGTGGCAGCCATTGGTGGGCGGCGGATCTGGCCGCTAACCCCCAGTCGCAAGCCTTTCGAGGAGCGTTTTGCGGCCAGAGACCGGATATTTTGCTCAACCCGTTCGCCATCGTCGAAACGGCTGAACCGGACTGACACTACCGCCTCTGCCTTTTCGGGCGTCCGGCCGAACGGAGCGTCAAGCTCGAGACGTCGGAGCGCCACCCGCAGCCCTGCTTCTGCGTCCGACAGATCCTCCATAGCTTTCACGCAGCGGTATAGGTGCGCGAGTACGGTCGCCTCGGTGACCTGTTTTTTCCTGGGCAGGACGGTCTCGAGGTGGTACGTGCCGCGGCCCGAACGGGAAGTAACAATACCGCCTTCGCGGTCCCCGGCTTTGAGTCCGACAACATGGCGCGCCTTCGCGGTCAGTTCCTCGACGACTCCACGAGCTGCCGTCCCGTTGAGCGTTTCGTCGGTCGTGAGCAGCACTCCGCACCGGATACGTCGGACCGTGCGGGCAAACCGCAACGCCCGTAGAGCCGCCAACGCAATTGCGACACCACCCTTGTTCTCCGCGACACCGGTACCGTAAATGCGACTCTCGGTCTCACGATATGGTACATACCCGCCCGCGGGTATCGGCGTATCCAGATGCCCGAGGAGCAGTACATCACATTCGTCTCCATCATGGTTGTGGAAATAGAGGACGTTCCCCACGCCCACACGTGGGATGCTGCGCGGGGCAAAGCCGAGGTGTTTGAATTGGCCCACAAGCCATTCACCCAACGCAGCCACCCTTTCAGCCTCGGTCGCAGGGGAGCGCATGTCCACAAGACGGCGCACCGTGTCCTCGATCGTCGGGGTATGGGCGCGCAGATACGAGCGGACACGAACGGAAAGCTTGTTGGGTTTGGCTTCCTTCGCCTTGGTCGACTCCTCCGCCGGTGGGGCATAATCCTGACCGAAATAGCGAACTGCTGCGACATCCAGAATTCGGTTGATTAAGCCTTCGTAGGTGTACCCCGCTGCCCTCGCCGCATGGACGTATGAACCTGTGGGGCCGAGACTTGCCATGGAGTTGATCTCGAGGATGTACAAGTTGCCATCTGCGTCCATGCGAAGATCCACGCGCGCGAAATCGAACAGATCTAGCGAATGAAACGCATGCCGAACCAAGGCGCGCATCTCGTCGGCCTTCTCAGCTGAAAGCTCGGCCGGGCAGATCTTGCCCCTCGGCGTGGTCAGCTTGTGGTCCGCAGTCTGGATCGCCTCAGGGTCACCCTCGAGATCGATCTCCACGATCGGCAACACTTCCGGCGAGCCATTCCCAAGCAGTCCCACTGCGAACTCCCGCCCCGGGATAAATTGCTCCACCAACACGTGTTGTTGGAACTCGTCAATGATGTGCTTGACCGCGTCCCTCAGATCAACGTGGTTGTCAACTACCCGGATCCCGTAGGACACGGCCTCCATCTTGGGCTTCACGATCACCGGAAAGACGAGATCCTCGAACTTGTCGTCCGGGGATGCGAAGTTCCAGAACCCCGGGGTGGGGAGACCTGCACTCTGGAACACAATTTTGGCGATCACCTTGTCGAGCGCCAAACCGTGAGCCATCGGATTTGAGCCCACGTAATGCACGCCGAGCATCTCCAGGATCGCAGGGAGGTGAGTGTAGCGGCTCACTCCCTGGATGCCGTATGCCATGTTGAACACCATCCCTGGTCGATCGCCTTCGATCACCTGCGGCATAAAGTCTCGCAGCTGTTCGATGAGGTGCATGTTCCCGTCGATGATCCGAACGGTGTGCCCCCCTTTCTCCAAGGAGGACGCAACGCGCTCCACAGTTTCGGGGTTGTAACGCTCTTTATTCTGCGGGCCAAAGACATTGATAACGCCCGCGCGGTCGCGGTTATGGATAACGGCTACTCGCATGACGACCTCGGGTTCCCCCCGACAGACGGTAGGTATTCGCGGAACGTTTGTTCGAGCCACACGCCGGCACTGCCCAGCGCTCGCGAGGACGCACGTTGAGAAGGTGAGTCCCCTCGTGCTCATCAAAAGTATTGCCGGCTACCCCATTCGATGTCCAGGGGGGGCTGACCAGTTCCTGATTTCCGTTCGTTGGGAACTTCGTGAGGTCACGCAACGATTCAAGCGTCCAGAGAATCTCTCTCCAGACGAATACCAAGAGCCCCCCTAAACGCACTGACCGAGAATCAGCAGGTCTAACCGTAGCGTGGCGAAGGCAGTCGCAACAGTCGTGCTGCTGCGATTCAGCTGAGGTTGTCGTCTGGAAGCGGTCAGACTGCAACAACGACGGCACTGCGGCCCAATATCGATGAATGGTCAAGATGATCGTCGAGGTTCTCGGAGTTTGGGGCCCCTTTTGGGGTACCCTAAACAAAAAGGCCACTCCGAAGAACGACCTTTGAAAAAGCAAAGTTGTTGCAGCGCAACTCTTTACTTTGATACCCCGCCAGGGACTCGAACCCCGAACCTACTGATTAAGAGCAGGAGAGATACGCTAAGTTCCGCTCAGATCTTCTGAGTTTGGCGTATCAGGTCATCGCTACGACATCAACTGCGGCCAAATTCGTCGTCCGCGATACCGAGCACAGTGAACTGAGCCCGTTCTGACACCGCCGCGACAAAAGGCCCCTCGTGCCCAAGAACATCGATCGGTTTGCCATCCAAGCCGACCACTTCACCACCACCATTTACAGTTTCCTCACTCCATCCTTAACGCATCCACTGGCGGAATCCGACTCGCCTTTCTTGCGGGCATCAAAATGGCGAGGATCACGACGGAGAGCAGCAACGCAGTCACGCCAACGATTGTCGTGACGTCACTTGTGTCCACGTTGTACAGCAGAGACTGCAGCACCTGCGAACCCCAAAAGGCACCAGCAATCCCGAGTACCATACCAGCAACTGCGGGCTTGATGCCCTGAGACAGTACCATCTGAATCACGTCACGACCGTTGGCGCCAAGTGCGATGCGAATGCCAATTTCGCGGGTTCTCTGGGACACGAGATACGCAATCACACCGTAGAGACCGATGGCGGAGAGTATCACGGCAACACCGGCAAATATTCCGAGAAGCATCAAGTAGAAGCGAGCGGGTCCGAACTGCCGGTCGACCGCTTCCTCGAGCATTTCGATACGCCGCAACGGCACGTTGGGATCGATCGCCCGGACCTCCCGGCGTATTGCCGGCAGCACGTCCGGCGCACCTGGCCCTGTGCGCACGAGGACACTCATAAACGAGGCAGCAAACTGAGCCTGAGAGACGTAGATCTCTGGGTGCGGCGCACGTGTGACTCGACTCGATCGGCAACCAAAATCGATCTGAATCTGTTGGCCGATGGGATCCTTGTTCGGGTAGTAACGTTCAACGAGGCTCTGGCTGGCCAGTGCCGCCCGCGGGGCGCCGTGGCGGTCGTCGCTGTTTAGTCCTCGGCCGGTCAACTGGGGAACTCGAAGGGTTCCGAGGTATCCTGGCGTGACGATGCGTGTCGTCAGCACCTCTTCCTGTCCCTCCGGCGGATCGGGTCTGTCGAGGAAATGGGAGGTCGCGTCTGCTCCGTACCCTCCCAATGGACTCCCAAACGCGGAGCCAACGCCCTCAACCCCGGGAATTTCACTGATCCGCTCCTCGAGCGCTTCGAAGAACCTGACGGAGGCCTCCGGATCGTCATCGTACGGGACGTCCGGCAGAGAGATCTGGAACGTCAGAACACCACTTCTATCGAAGCCCAGATCGACGGCGTTGAGTTTCGAAAAGCTCCTGAGCAACAGCCCGGCACCGAATAACAACATCAGGGAAAACGCAACCTCGGCTACGAGCAGCGCTGACCGCGACAAATCTTGAGACGCTGAGCCCGGCCTTCCTCTGCCAGTCTGATTCAGCACTGCCGCGCTCGGCGTCTTCGCCAAGCGCAAAGCGGGCACCAAACCGAACAACACTGTTATCAGCACAACCGAGCCGACGGCGAAGCCGAGGACCGTACTATCGATGGTGACGTTGTCCAGCCGAGGTATCGTAGATGGTGCAAAGCTCAGCAATGAAGAGAGTCCGACAACCGCCAAAGCCACGCCTGCAATGCCTGCTATGCATGAGAGCACCAATGACTCCACGAGTAGCTGCTGTACCAGACGACCGCGAGCCGCACCCAACGCCGACCGCATGGCTATCTCACCAGTTCTTGCCGAGGCCCGGGCCAGGAGCAGGTTCGCCACATTCGCGCATGCGATGAGTAACACCATTCCCACCGCACCGAGCAGCACCAACAACGCCGTCCTCACGTCACCGACAACATCGTCTTCGAGTGTAATGAAGTCCAGATATTTCCCATAGTTACTGTCGGGAAACCGTTCTTGAAGGCGCGTCGACAGGGCCGAAAGCTCCCCGTGCGCGACCTCAACGTTTTCTCGGTCGTGCAATCGCGCAACTACGTCCAAAAAATGGCACCCACGCCCGCAATCATCATCATTGTTGTAAACGGGAATCCAGAGCTGAGCGTTACGGGGAAAATCAAAACCAACCGGCGCCACACCCACGATCTCATAGGTATCTCCGCTGAGTTGCAGCGCTGTTCCCAATACCTGGCGG
>JBDGYW010000303.1:0-13313 GCA_039588935.1 Gemmatimonadota bacterium
AACAAAACAAGCTTTCCGTCGGGTGTGTCAAACACTTCGGGACTGCCGTGACGAGCTTCATTAACGCCTACGATGTAGGTTCCACCCGCCCACGCCCACGCGCGGATAGTGGTTTCGTCAAAGCGCTCTTCCGGCGGCCGCAGGCCGAACGCAGGAGCGCCAGCCCAGTCGGAAAGCTCCGTTTGACTTCGGTTCAAGCGCGTGCGTTGGTCCACATAGGACCGGCCGGCAACGACAGCATGGTCGGAGGTATGGCTCCCAACCTCGCCAGCTTGCTTCAGCGAATCAGCGATCGCAGGGTGCTCGGCACCTAGCTGCGACACCACAAAGAACGTGGCGGGAACAGCTTTCTCCCTCGCAACTCTTGCGAGGTTCGCCGCATTGGCAAAATGCGACTCGACGTCCTGAGTCAGCAACAGCGCTGACTGATTGCCGTGCGGCCAGGGAGCGATCTCGGCAACAGGGACTCCTGCGGCCCACCAAACTCCGTTTCTGAAGAGTCGAGCGAGCTGTTCATCATCGCGTTCACTCGCGCCGTGCCCCAACCGAAACCCAAACCAGACTACACGGCCACCCGTGCTCGTTCCACCCAACCAAGCGGCCGCGTCCATGCCTACCGTTTCGTCGACTGGCTCGGCGTTGAGAGACCAGTCGGACCAGTACAGGCGCGTGCCAGCCATCGCCAAAGCGACCTGCGACTCATAACGCAACTCAACGCGGGTGGCGGGTCCAAATCCAACAGACAATGGGAGGCCAGCCGGAATCGTCAGGTAGAGTGCGTCCCGCTGTTCGAGTGTACTAAAGACAGATATCTCTGTCAGCGTCGTCAGCGCTTCCCAACCCTGCCAAGTGCAGTTGGAGTCACGAGCCCCGGCGGCCCAGGTCATCACCAGGCCGCCGCCACTCTCTGCGAAACGGTGCAACTCGGAGACTTCGTCGTCCGCCAGACAGACCGCCGACGGGACAATGAGCACATGATCAGCCTCTAGCGCCTCAATCGCCTCGACGCCACTAATACGCGTAATCTGCGCCCCCGCGTCCAGCAACAACCCCTCCCAACTATCCAGGAGGCCCGGGTAGTAGGCCACGTCGTCGAAGAAATCGCTGCTTGCCTGCGAGAAATACAGTGCCGCGTTGAACACGTCTTCGCTGTGAGCCGGAATATTCGGCATCAAGGCAGGCGGTGCGGCGTGGGGATCACGCAGAGCCGCACTAGTTGTCATGCGCTGAACGTCCACGTTCTCCCAAAGCACAGCACCGCCTCCAATGACTGCCGCACCGATCAGGCCCAGCACGAAGAGTCCGCCCAGCCACTGTGGAGCGGAGCGGACTCGCGGTACTGGATCCCGTTTAGGCGGCATCAACCCGTTCGGGCGCAGGCAGGTTGTCTGATGGTGGCTCGTGCAGCACAAAATAGCGTGCAGTGAGTTCCGCCTCTTCAGTGAGCCCTGGTTGTCGGGCGAGGCGGAGCTTGTAGGCAATGTACGTTGCAACGCCGAGCGCGATGGTCACCAGGATCGTGACCACGATGATCGTGATGAGCAGGTCAATTACTGACATCAGTTGCGTTCTCCATCAGTGTCCAAGAGATCCAACAGCTCCCACTCTCGCCGCGAGGATGATGGTTCCGCGAGCATCTCAGTGACCACCATGGCCGTACGCAACCCGGCGGAGCTTTCCCCAGCTCATACCGAGGTTAAATAGTTCCTCTATTGCGGCAAGGGTTTTCGTGACGTCCAAGAACAGAATGAAAGCGAACCGGTAAATGAGTGCATACGGAACCAAGATCAGATCCTCCTCTTCCATCGCAACCGTGATCAGTGCCACGACGAGATCCAGCACCGTCAACAACACCCACCAGTACAGCAACAACTCACCCATTCCGTATAGCAGTGCCACCATGGCAAAGAAGAGATGGGCGTACACGTTGAGGATCGGCCACAAGACTCCCTCGAAGGCCATTTCCACAGTAGACAGCCACAAAGGAAAGTCAGGAAACGGATGCCACAGGATCGATCGCCGCTTCCGCAGAGCCTGGAGAATACCACGGGTCCACCGATATCGCTGCTGAATCAGATCGAGCGCGTTTGTCGGACCATGCGTCCAAGTGACCGCTCCGTCCTCGTAAACAATCTTCCAACCCGAGGCTATGAGCTTCATCGTAAGGTCTGCATCTTCCGCAAAGGTGTCGTCATCGTAACCGCCAACATCCTGCAAAGCCTCGATGCGGAATACGCCAATAGGCCCGGGAACGATGTTTACCGCCGCCAAGAAACCCTGTGCCCGCCTTGGCATGTTGAGCCCTTCGATGTATTCCAGCGCCTGAAGACGCGCGAGCCAGTGATCACGGTTCACTACCTTCACGTTGCCGGCAACCGCACCGATCGACTCATCCGCAAAATGTGGCATTGCGACCCTGAGGCTCTTTGGCTCGATCCACGCATCCGCGTCCATGCAGAGAACGAACTCGTGGCGGGCCTGGTCTATCCCCGAGTTGAGCGCAGTCGCCTTGCCTCCATTCGCCTTCGTAAACACTCGCACATCGATTGCCCCGTGACGTCCCTCCCACTGCTTGGAGATCTCCAAGGTGCTGTCGGTCGATCCATCGTCAACGATGATCACTTCCATCTCGGGGTAGTCCATCCTGAGCAGGGCTTCGATCGCATCTCCTATCACGAGCGCTTCGTTGTAGGCGGGTACGACAACAGACACCGGCGGGAAGGTCTCATCAGTGGGCGGCCCCTTGATCGTCCTCTCTGCATGTTGGAGGTACCCGAACCACAGCAACGTGAAGTAGCGGAGAAACAGAGTGACGAGAAAGAGCAACAAGCTGACTACCACGAGCCGGACCAGAAACCGTTGAACCTGCAATGGCGAATTCAGAGTCCAGAAGATGATCAGTGCGGTTGCGACCACCATCGTGGTTGTGATCGCTATCGAAGCGAATGTCTGGGACTTGGCAGGTGCTGCCACGCTACGGCCTTATCGAAAGCCGAAGGCTCGCGGCAAAGGAGTTATAGTCGCCCGCCCTACCTCGGTAGTACCCAAGGTCGGTCTCGACCGATATCCGCCCTGCTTCATAGCCCGCGCCAGCCTCAGTGCCGAACTGTGGCACCAACTGCGTGCCTGCGATCTCCCTCTCACATGCGAGTGCAACACCCGGTGTGAGACGCCCGAACACAAACCATGTGTCACCCTCAGGGGTGCGAAGCTCCAACAGGAGCGAGTTCGTCCAGAACGCACTGGGATCCCAGTAGATTCGGCGTGTGTTGAACGTGGGCGCGGCTTCGGTGTGAGTGAGGATGCGCGAAGTAACACCGGCAGTGAATATGTTCGAGAGGCGCCCGCTGGCAGTGGCTGCACCACTCAAACGCCAATTGTTCACGCCTCCGCCACGCAACGAAACGGCCGTGGCTGCCCCTGCGATACTCCACCGCTCACCGAGACCCTGATACACTGACACCTGGATATCGTCAGATCGAACTCCACTGAGAACGCTCGCGAGCGTGGCGGTATGGGGGTAGGCGGGGCCGTGCGTATACGACGCCAGCAAGGCGGTACCGTTTGCATCAGGGATTTCAACCTGTGCGTTGAAAGCGGGCTCGTTGCCGAAAGCCTCGAGCTGTTGGACACCGGCAGTCAAGGATGTGCGCACCGTACCAAGGCGCCACCAACGCACGACCTCGACCTCGGCGTACGGACCGTTTTCGCCCCCCGAGGCCGCGCCGGCCTCCGGACCATCCAGATACCGATAGCCAGCTCCGAGTACGAAGCTCGTTATGTACCATCGCTTCGCGGCTCGTACGCCGATGTCGAGGCGTCGGTAGTCATCCGAGTCTCGGAAGTAGGCAACTTGCGGGTCGACACCAGTGTAGTCACGCTCAGCAATCGCGAGATCTACCTGGGCCCGGATTTCCCGTAGGCCAGTCAACGCATCTTCGTTATCTGCGGAGAGTGCGAGTGCCCGATTGTAGGCATCCGAGGCCAGCAGCCGATTGCCCTCCCAACGCAAGAGGTCCCCCAGCAGCACCCAGGCGTCAGCCCTTTCAGGGTGCAGACTCAGTAGGTCTTGCAGTTCGGCCTTTGCCATCTCCTCATGCGTGGTCCAAACGTGTAGCTGCGCCAATCGGAAGCGTTGATCTAGATTCAGGCCCACTGCCGCTTCGCGAGACATCAGGGCGGCGCGCGCCGCTTCGAGATTTTCGAGTTGATACTGGAGGAAGTCCACCCACTCGTCCCAGCGATCGGATTCGGACGGAGTACGCAATAACAAACGTGAGTAAAGCTCGTCGGCGAGGGAAAGGTCACCATCGTCGATCGCCTTTTGTATCAACTCAGCATGAGTACGCTCCCGTGGCGCAACCTGAGGCACGATTTCGGCCAGTAGCGAATCCACAGTCGACCATCCTGAGTCGTGAGACGGATACCCTGAAAGCAGGCCAAATGATTCCTCCGGCTGACCGTCCCAATAGAGTGCCTGCGCGAGCTCGAGACGTATGTGGAGTGAACGGGGAGACTCCCCGGCCAGTTCACGATAAAGAGCGATGGCATCTCCATACTGTTCGTCCCACAGTAGGGTGCGAGCCAGCTCGAGGCAAAGTTCAAGATCATCCGGATGGTCCGCGGCTACCTCTCGAAACAACGCAATTGCTTGCCGTGCGTCACCTCGATCTCGCAGCAGGCGCGCAAGCTCCGCGCGGTACCCAGCATCACCGGCATCGATGAGCCGTCGGTAAACTGCCTCAGTTTCCAGGACCTTGTCCGCCCGCAGTAGTGTCACGGAATATTCGCGGAGCACGTCGTAGTCTTCGGGATATTCGGTCAGGTATTCATCAAACGCATGTAGCGCCGCTTCGTAATCTTCCGCCGTCAGCAGTGGAAGAACTTCAGACCAGAACCGCTCGGCCGGGCCCACTCCGGCGCCCACCTCGACGGCGGCGGTCATTGGGTGTGTCGGCCGTATTTCCGCCTGCCTCTCTGGAGGCTGAAACGGCAAATCCTCGGTTTCGAAAGTGATACCTGACTCCACCAGACCCGACTGCAGAATGAACCGCTTGGGTAGCACGACCAACACGAACGCTGATGTGAAACCGCCAAATCCAAGCATGACCAGCGAGAACCTCACCCAATAAGGTGTCCCTGTCTTCTTGTGGATTGGAGGTCTTTGCATGGCTTACGGTTGAGCGACTACGAACCGGACGTCGGAGACGGAGACTCCCCGCCCTGACCGTGCAGCAGTTCGACGATGCGGTCGGCTTCCGTGGCACTGTTGAGCACTTGCATCGTCAGTTCGTCCAAAACAAGTGCATCGCTCTGCAGCGTCTGCCGTAGGCGCCCAAGAAACGCGCCTGCCTGGTTGGGTCGTGCACCCTGTAACACAACTCCGAACCCACCGACAGCCGAGCCGGCGATATCACCTACATCTCCACGGACCTGTTGGAGCAGAGCATCGCCAAGCAACTCCTCCGGAACACGCGACTCGCGTATCACGACTAACGTGAAGATGCTACCGTCAGCCGCCCCAAGGCGTTCTTTCACCTCAGCCTCAAATGAGAGTTGATCCAACAAGACGGATGGTGCTCTCTCGACATGCTGCTCACGGGATCGTCGCGGCGGTGCTAGACCGCGGACTGATTGCGCAGCCCTGTCGATTCTCGAAGCGAGTTCCGCCATCGCGAAATTGTCGCTCAGGAAATCATTGGCTCCAGCATCGAGGGCAGCGGTACGATCCGCCGCACGTAGCCTGTCGTCGGCAGCCAGTATGATTGGAGCAATGGTGAACGGCCTTACCGCTCTACAAGCTTCGGCCGCGTCCTCCGTGTGGGCTCGGTCCACGTAGATCAGGATCACGCCAAATGAATCCCCGTCCTGCAACCGGGTAACCAGACGAAGTGGGTCGTCCACTTCAACATCTTCGTACCGCTTTCG
Organism: Gemmatimonadota bacterium; assembly: GCA_039588935.1. Taxonomy (GTDB): domain Bacteria; phylum Gemmatimonadota; class Gemmatimonadetes; order Gemmatimonadales; family GWC2-71-9; genus JBDGYW01. The sequence continues at coordinate 5,929 of JBDGYW010000303.1, forward strand.
CGCCCATCCCATGATCTCGCCCCCACCCTGCTCAAGCCTACCGGTGGAATGCTGCAAGCCAACACCCGGCGCCAACTCCAGGTTCACAGGATGCTGAACGTCCGAGGCGGGGTTGATGCGGCGAATCCAGAGCTGCCTTACCCCAGTGGGCAATCTCTCGAACTCAAACACACCTGACGCCGCCTGCATAACCCATTCGCCGGCAGGCGATGCCGACTCACCAACGCCGCTTCCCAAGGTGGCCCAGACGGTCACCTGAGAAGCCTGAATCCACTCCATGAATCGGCTCGCAAGCGTGGTGCCAGCCCTTGTCTCCCAGAGCGACTTTCCGGGATCCACCGCAAGCCGCTCTACATCTGGCCCCATCATGTTAGCCAGCTCGTCAAAGACTTCTCTCGGGTCGGCGGCCCGCAACAGTAGCTGCTCGAAGTCACGACTGAAACCGATCATGCTTAGCTGTCCCTCTTGCCACGCATCCTTGAGGCCAAAACCCCAGTGGCCTGCCTGCTCGAACACCTGATCAGGCGGCGCACCTGTGAGGAGCGCACCCCGACCACCTCCCTGTAGACCTGCATTCAGGAACTGCAGCAATGAGACCAACTTGCCACTTCCCGGCACACCTGCTACGACATAAATGCCGCCGGCCCGAATGCCATTCAAGCGTTTGTCTAGAGGTTCAATGCCGGTGTCGATATTCACGCAGTCTTCCTCCCAAGCGGATCCTTCCTGTACCCCGTTTGCCTCGTCGCTGCACCGTGACAAAGCTGGGTGGTCTCGATCAACTATGGTTCCTTGGTTCCCGGTACTATCTCCGGGCGTTTCCCATCCTGAGATCTCCGAGAAGATCGAAGAGGCGTGCGTCGTTGCCTCCAAGGCGCCACAGTAGCAAGCGTCGGAAGCCCGACCTCCATGCCGCATCCCATTTTCTCAAAAGACTCTCCGGATCCTCGAACCAGACTTCGGTTCCGTCATCGAGCCGAGCAGTCGGTACACCGTTTGTTGCTTCTCGCTGCCACATCTGTCCTTCGGCCGCGAGCTGCCCCGCACGGGCCCAGTCCAGTGGCGTGACTGCTCCGTTTGGTTGCCAAGCGAACCCGCTCAACGCAATCGCCAGGCCTGCCGCGCTATCGGTATCACCGCTCGCTCGTGGCTGCAGCCCCGCAACAAACTCCGGCGTGGCGCGTGGTCCGGGTCCGGAGTGCGGTCCAAACAGGTCGTACCCCATGACGGAAACACTTGTCGTTCTGGGCCTTGGCAAAGGTCCATACGACGGCTCGACGACAACTTCCAGGCCAAGGCCACGGAATTCGAGTTCACGCTGAAGATTCTCTACAAATGCCCCGAAATCACTTGAATCGGCCTCCGCCACCTGCTCGTAGTCCAGGTGAACGCCGGCGAACCCATCACTCGTTGCTCTCTCCGCGAGCGCTCTCGCGTGCGCGCCCCTCCTGACTGGATCTCCCACCAGTTCGTGGACCAGGCCAGGATCCTTGAGGATTGCGCTGTCACCGCTGAACCGGACGTCATTTACCACGGTTATCCACGGTGCGAATCCAATTTCCTCAGCCATTCTCAGGAACTGAGGGATCATCCGTGGCACGTGCGGCGCAGGCTGCGGGTTGCCGTCGGGACCAAGCTCGTAAGCAAACAACGAGATTCGGTCGAACAGCGCACCATGATCTCTCAATTCTGCCATTCCACGGTCGGCGTCATAATAGACCACCCATGCCTGCATCTGCGTGGGCGGAGCAACTCTCAAACCAGGCGTGCAAGATGTCGCCAGTATGAGGACTGTCACCAGCCGCCAGGTTAAGCCGGCTGTCGAGGGGCGGCGTTTGGCCGCGGACCAAACCATTGTGCCTGGAACTCAATCTCACTCATCTGCCGTCGGATGTCACCCCAGGGTTGCCAGCAGCGCAATCTGGGTGCAGCATATCATTTGAACCGTCACTGCAGGGACAAGGGAGCGCCAATGGAGACTCTCGTCAGCCGCGACTCATACGCCGACATTGAAGAGAAGTTCTGGAAGCGTGCTCGGAAAGTCATGGGGATTCTTTTCGGCGTAGTGCTGTGTATGGCTTCCATCATCCAGCAGGCATCGGTGCTTGGTTTCGGGCTTTCTCTTTCGGTGGGATTGGTAATCGGGGTTGTGACAGGAGTCTGCTTTGGCTGGCTGTGGTCCTGGGCGATGCGCCGCTCGGCGCGGAAGTTCTTTGACCGCGCTTACGAGGGAGACGCTGCGATCGTAGGCGAGGTACCTCGCAAACGACAGTACGCGTATCGGATTCCGAGCAGCCTGTTTGTGACCAACAACGTAACCGTTGGCGGTGTTCTATACCTCGGCCGTTCCGGTGTGCAATTCGTACCGCACAAGCGAAATCGTGACGAGCAGAGGATTGAGCTGGAGCCGGAAGGTGTGATCGTATGGGCCGTGGATTGGAAACCCAACTGGTGGGGACGTACGTTCGTCGCTTCAGCCCCGAGGGTCCTCGAGATCGGTTCCGGAGATCTGCGGTATCGCTTTGCTTTTCCAGACGTCGATGTCGTGCTCCCGCGTATTCGCGAGGCGTTGGGTCAGTAGAAGGACCTGACAGTGCTCTGGTTTTCCTGACCCACCTCCCCGACCGGAAGCAACCGTTATGCGATTTCTCGTTACGCCAGATGTCTTCGCTGCCTTTCCCGGCATGCGTGTTGTCGCCGTCCTGGCGTCCAGGATCGACAATACCGCGCACCGGCCCGGTCTCACGAGCGAATGGGCGAGAGTGTGGGCGGATGCAGGCGCCGCTCAAGCCTACGGGAACAGCCAGTCACACCCTCGTGTCCGTCCATGGCGCGAGTCGTTCCTCCGTCTCGGAGTCTCCGGCAAGAAGTTCCCCAGCTCAATCGAGGCACTGTTGCGTCGCGCACTCAAGGGCGGGGCACCGTTCTCCATCAACCCTCTGGTTGACTTCTACAATGCCGTCTCGCTTCGACACACCGTCCCGGCAGGTGGGTTCGACGTTGCCGCGCTGGAGGGGAGTCTCGAGCTGCGGCTGACCACCGAGGGCGACCTCTTCCAGGCGCTGGACGAGCAGGCCCCATCGCATGTTCCTGTCGGTGAGGTCGCGTACACCACTGGCCATACGGTGCTCACTCGGCATTTCGTATGGCGACAAGCCCGCCGTGGCCTCATCACGAAGGACACGAAGGCAGTGCTTCTCGTGTCAGAGATTCTGGGTGACTTTGCCGAAGAGGTGGTCGACGAAGTTGAGGCCGATATCGTTGCCAGCCTGAAGTCGTATTTCGGCGTCACCGGACATGCACGACGCCTGGACGTTACCACGACTGACGCATCGTGGTAGGGTATCAATGCACGGGAACCGAAGGCGTGGCAATCGTCTCGGCAGTCACTATTCGGTTCTCAGGTTCGTCATGGGATCGACGCGCGCGGCTCGGTTCGCAGGCAAGCAGATTGCCAACACTGCGACGCCAAGCAGGACACCCGCCACCATCACCAAGGTCAATGGGTCAGTGGGTTCCACATTATAGAGCTGACTCTGAAGCAGGCGCGTGAGGGCCACTGCCCCCCCCAACCCAAGCGCCAGGCCTATACCCGCCAGCCTCACGCCGCCCGCGAGCACCAAGCCGAACAATCCTGACCGTGTCGCACCCAAGGCCATCCTGAGGCCCAGCTCCCTGGATCTCTCTTTCACCAGGTGAGACATGACCCCGTAGATACCGAGAGAAGCGAGGAACAGAGCGAGCCCAGAGAAGAGCGACAAGAATATCATTAGTATTCTGCGACTGCCCAACGAGTCAGAGATCAACTCCTCCATGATCCGGACGTTGGAGATGGGTTGGTCGCTATCCACCGTATAAACCGCTTTCCTGGCCGCGGGTATCATGGCTGTCGGATCTCTTTCAGTACGGATCAAGAGCCTTGCTCCAGTCGTGGGCGCCTGCCGAGCAGCGAAGTAGAGCTGCACACGATTTTCCCCATCGAGCCCAACGTCTTTGGTGTGCCCGATGACTCCAATCACCTCTGCCCAGTTGTCATCCGCGTTCTGCGGATTGCCAAAGCCGACTCGCTTGCCGAGCGGATTCTCGTTCGGCCACCACCTGCGTACCATCTCCTCATCCACCACTGCCACAGCCGGCGCGTCCGGACCGTCCGACTGGTCGAAGAACCGTCCCAGCAGCACCGGGACGCCCATAGTCCTGGCAAACCCTGGTGTCACTCTCCTGATCTCGCCCCATGGCCTGTCCTCGACACTGTTGGGCACGTATCCGAAGATGCTGAATACGGACGTGGCATCGCCGCCGCTGAAGGGCACGAACGATGTGGTAGCAGCCGACGTGACACCCGGTGTAGCCTCGAGCCCTAACAGTAGTTGATCAAAGAACGCGATGGATGACTGTGCGTCGGGGTATCTCACGTTCGGAATCTGAATACTCGCCGTCAGCAGATTGCCCGGTGTGAAACCAGGGTCTATCTGTCTGAGTTGGGAGATACTGCGAATCATCAGGCCCGCACCGGCGAGCAACACGAGTGCCAAGGCAAACTCAGCGACTACCAGTCCCCGTCTGAGCCCCTGGCCGCTGCGATCGGATTGAGATGCCTGACCGCCCTCCCGCAGTGCCTGTTGGATGTCCAACGCGGCACCCTGGATCGCGGGCGCCAACCCGAACAGCACCCCTACACCCAGTGACGTGAACAGTGTGAAGAGGAGCACCGTCACGTCGATTCCGATCACAGTGCCCGTGGGCATGCGCGAACTTATGACGGTTAGCGCCTGGATACCCCAATACGCGACCAACAAGCCCAGAAGACCGCCGAGCACGGAGAGCACCACGCTTTCGGTAATTAGCTGACGGATGAGTTGAGCACGATCAGCCCCCATCGCCTTGCGGATGGCAATTTCCTTCTTTCTGCCAACCGAACGCGCAAGCAGGAGGTTGGCCACGTTGGCGCAGGTGATGAGAAGAACGAAACCGACGGCTCCAAAGAGGATCCACAACGCGGGTCGGATCTGGCGCTTAAGGAGCTCATCGAGCGTCACCACGCTCAGTGTCCAATCGGGCGGGTACGTGTTGGGCAGTTCGGACTTTATCGTCTCCGCTAGACTCGTCAGCTCCCGCGCAGCTGCTTCGACGGTCACACCGGGCCTCAGCCGGGCAACCATGCCCTGGATCTCCAGAATCCTGCGGTTGTCCCCGAAATCCGCCGGATTGAGCACAAGTGGCACCCACAACTCACGATTCCAATTGAAAAAGTCTCGAAAAGTGGGTGGCATGACTCCAACGATTTCGTACGATTGATCGTTCAGAACCAGGGCATTGCCGACAGCATCCGGAGCACTTCCAAGGCGTCTTTTCCAGAACCCGTGACTCACCACGACAACAAGCTCGTTTCCGGCCTCAGCTTCTCCGGGCACGAACAGCCTGCCCAACGCCGGAGCTATACCGGACGCTTGGAGGTACCCCGGCGTCACTCGGCTGCCGATGAGACGCTCCGGTTCGCCTGTGCCGGTGAGATTCACTGCCCAGCCCCGTGCAATCCCTACACCCCCGAAAAGACGCGTCCTGTCTCTGTAGTCGCGAAACCCTGGCACTGATACGCCCGGCTGAATGCCTTGAGTTGGATAAACGTGGCTCACCGTTACAAGGTTGTCCGGTTGCGGATAAGGGAGAGGACGGAGCAGCAGGCCATTCACCATGCTGAAGATCGTCGTATTGGCACCGAAACCGAGCGCCAATGTGAGTACGATGATTGCCGAGAAGGCCGGGTTCTTGGCCAAGACTCTAAGTGCGTAGCTGACATTTCTCATGACCTCTCCAAACATGGAATCGCCGCGGCGGCGAACGCCAGCCGCTCGCCGTCGCGATTCAATCCATTTCGCATACGAAGAGACGCGGATTAACACCGCGTTGCACGCGACGTCGACCAGCGTCCTGATCCAGAAGGTGATTGACTTCTCAACCCTCCCTTTCGAACCGGCCTCGCGTCGAGCGTCCAGAAACGCCACAAGCATCTCTTCGCCAAAAGCTCGTCGCGTGCGTCGTGGATATGCCCACAACAGCGTGCGATAGAAAACCGCCGCGGCTGTGCCACCGCCGGATTCGTGCGAGCGCGCCATCAAACTGGCCTTGGCCGTTTCACCATCTTTCGACTGCGGGCGGCATCGACGAGCGCCGCCATACGATCCAACTCTGCAGCCCTCACCTGCTCTCCCTGGTCGGTTAGCCGGTAATACCGGCGGCGGGCATCGTCCAACTCTTCATCCGGCCGACGATCTGACTCCTCGATGAGGCCATCCTCGAGCAACCGGCCGATCAACCGGTACAGGGTCCCCGGGTCTAGCCGCACAGCGCCCTCTGAAAGCTCCGCCACTTCGTTCTTGATACGGTAGCCATGAGCCTCACCCTCTTGGAGGGCCATCAAGATCAACAGGATGTTCGGCTTGAGCGGTAACGAGGATGCGGGTATGCGCGCAGGTGTCATGGAACGACCCTTCCTTTCAGCCACCTCGGTGCTGCATTTCCATTCGGCACGAAATGCCTATAGGCATAATGCCTTTATATTAACCATACGGCAGCACGCGCGCTACGGTTTCACGTTGAGATGGTTCACCTGCATGCACCAGGTCCCCAGGCTATACTTGGTGTCGTTGCCTCAACCGGAGTGATATCGCATGTCACAGCGTTTACTGAGATGGGTGGCGCCAACAGCACTAGGGGCCGCCCTTTGTTTTCCCAATCCAGCAGTTTCTCAGAACGGCACCCGCTTGCTCCGTTTCCCGCACATTCACGGGGATAAAGTTGCCGTCACCTATGCGGGCGACCTGTACACGGCGCCGCTCGTTGGAGGAGCAGCGACCCGTCTCACGTCGCACGAGGGTCTGGAGCTGTTCGCTCGGTTCAGCCCCGACGGTCGCTGGATCGCATTCTCCGGCGAGTACGCGGGCACACGCCAGGCGTACATCATTCCGTCAGAGGGTGGGAACCCACGGCAACTCACGTTCTATCCCGATGTCGGGGCAATGCCTCCGCGTGGTGGATACGACAACCTGATCCTCGACTGGACTCCCGACGGCACCAAGATCCTGATCCGGGCCAATCGCACGCCGTTCGGGCAACGCGTTGGCCGCTACTACCTGGTCGATCCATTCAATGGCGGCCTCGAGGTCCCGCTCGAGATTCCCGAAGGCGCAACCGGGGCCACCTATGACCCGTCAGGCGCCAGGATCGCGTTCAACATCAAAACCCGGGAGTGGCGCCACTGGAAGCGTTACCGTGCCGGTCGCCAGCAGGACGTCTGGCTCTACGACCTGAACGAGCACACCAGCGAGCGAATCACAGAGTTCACCGGTACGGACAACCACCCGCTCTGGGTGGGGGACCGTGTC
>JBDGYW010000304.1:0-7402 GCA_039588935.1 Gemmatimonadota bacterium
CGGATGGCACGTTCGACATCGTGGATGTTGAATGGCTTCCGGAGACCAACTACGTCGCGACGCGGCGCATGGGGTATTTGCCGTGGGGCCAGGAAATCTGGCTCGAGGAGGGTGCTACCAGACTCAATCTGAGCATAACACTCTTACCTCAGGCGATCTCCCTGGACCCCGTGGATGTGACTGCCGCGGCGATGGAGCGGAAACTCGCCGAGGTGGGATTCTACGCCAGGCAAAGGGTGAACGCGGGCTACTTCATGAAGCGAGAGCAGATCGAGCGGCGGTTGGGTCGGGCCATGTACGTGACCGAACTCCTGACCGGAATACCGGGCGTCCGCGTCATCGATGCTCCTCCTGGCGCCTTCGGCAGTACGGTGCTGTTCCGAGGAATACAGTCCGTTGAGGGCTGTGGGCCACCGAGGACTATGGTGGACGGAGTCGTTATCGAGTTCCAGTCCCTGGAGATGCTCGTCAGGCCCGAAGAGGTATACGCGATAGAGGCATACCGCCGTCCGTCGGAAATCCCCACGGAATACAGGGGGGCCAACAGCGCGTGTGGAGTGCTCTGGATCTGGACGGCGCGAGGGCGCAGGTAATACAAGGGATGGGGAGAGTGGCTTCTTACTCCGATTCGAGGCCGACCATGCAGATGACGTTGGGGTGTTCACTGGGAGGGATCGTCTTGCTTTGTGTGGCCGCGTGCGCGCGCAACGACAACGCTGTCGTCGTACGCTCGATGCCGGAGTTGGTCGACAGCATCACGATCGATGTGATCAACGACCACTACTACGAAGCCAGGGTGTACGCGGTCTACGCTGGTGGGGCACGGCATGCGCTGGGAACCGTGCGCAGCAACCATCGTGAAGAGGGCATCGCCATACCGTGGCGGGCGCGCAGCCTCGCGTTCGAGGTCCATCTGGTTGTCGGGTTCGAGTCGTACCTGTCCCACGAAATCTCGGTTGAGCGGGGCGACTACATCCAGCTTCGTGTGCCCCAGAATATCCGTGCTTCGGGGTCCTTCACGAGGTTGCCGAGCCGACGCAGGCATGGCGACGCGAGCCGAAGCACACCGACACACTTCTGCACGGTGCCGAAACGCCTTGTCGAAAACACACTGACAGCTGTCGGGTACGCCCGTCCTACAGCGTCGATAGGAACCTGAGCAACGCCATTTGCGATCGCGCGTCCAGCCGGCCGAAGGCGGCGCGCGACACTGCGGACTCACCGCCGTGGAGTTCTATTGCCTCCCGCACGTCATAGGCACGGCCGTTGTGCATATACCGATATCGGTACTGCAAACCCCAGAGAATTTCAGTGCGAAGCTCAGAAGGGGTGGCGGTAGGTCCGCATACGTCCGCTAGTGAGGGTCCCATGTCGTGCAACAGCAGATCGGAGTAGAGCGGGACCAGCTTCCGGTCCAGGGCCGCAATCTCGTTTGGCCCTGTTCGTAACTGTTGAACGTGGCAGGCAGAACACCCGATCTCCACGAAGATCTCCTCGCCGCGCGCAACGAATTCGCGGTTTGCCGGGTCCGCTGGTATTGACCGTCTTGGTGGTGCAAGAAACCGTATGAAATCTGTCATGGATTCGATGGCCGCGAATTCGATCTCGGGCTCGGGAGCCGGGTCTGCCTCGGGAGGAATCGGCAGACCCATATACGGCAACTCGTTGGGATGGCTTGGAGTTGTTAGGCCTATCGCAAACCGCACCCCGGCCTCTGCCAGATCGATTATCCGTGCACGATCGAGTTTGCGTCGGAATCGCCCAAGTCGCCCGTCGCCGAGGCGGGAAACCCGGCCGGAGATGCCGTTTCCATCGCGATCCTCGGGATCGGCCATCGAAACGATGGTTTCTTCGGGAATGGCCTCGATCAAACCCCTGCCAAACAGCATTGGCGGATAAAAAAGCCCAACACCGTTGGCCTCTGGCGGGGGTTCCGGTCGCTCTCCACGAGACAAGCCCGTCAGTGCAGTAGCATGTCGCCGTACGAAGCCGCCTTCTGCTCTCAACGGGTCGCACGAGTCCGGTTCCAGGAATCGCGTAGCATGCAAGTCCGGCTCGGCAGAGCGACCACCCCCACTCTCCGGCTCGTGGTGACAAGCGTCGCAGGAGTTTTCGGTGTAAAGGGGCCCTAGTCCGTCTTCCGCCGTGAACACCTTGGTGAACCACACCTTTCCCGCTTCGAAGCGTTCGAGTTCCGAGACCCTGAGGCCCGGCAGTGGCGAACCGGGTTCCGAAGTCACCTCCGCTTCACGGGTACAGGCGCTGCCAACCCCGGCCAGGACTATGGCGATCAGATGGATCTGGGCGTGTGCGTTTTTCATCCTCTTGTCACTTTTGCTAGGAGCGAGATGGTGAGACGAGTGAGTGACAGGCCCACGTCGCTCGGTGACGGAAAGCACGCCTGCTCCGAATGAATAATGGATACGTGGTGGAAGGCGACGTGGCAATGATACTTCGCCACCGAGTTGTCCTGAACCCGATGGAACCCACGCCGGCCGCCGGCGGTATTCTCACGGGTAGTTGCATCATCAGCGAAACGCAGATAGTATGCGCGCTATCGATCCTTTCCCGGGTCACGGACAGTCACGATTGGTTGGAGCGTTAGGTAAAACGTGTTTCAGGAAGACAGGCAAGAGGGATTAGCTTGAAGATACTAGTCTCGATCGTCATCGCTGTTGGGCTTGGTGTTGCGGCGACCGCCTGCAACCTTGGTTCCGATTTGACGCTCGAGGTTTATGACCTCCAAGTGGCTCCCGCACAAGCTCAGGCGGGTGATCAGGTTTCGTTCACATTCACTCTGATCGTAGTCTCTAGCGGATCCGTGAATCTCACGGCGCTCATTGACGATGATGCGTTCAAGATGGAGGTGATCCCGGGCTACCACTCCAGTGCATTCGAGTGGGTCCTGGGAGACGCCGGAGAACTCATCGATCGGTACGGTCTGGGGAGTCACACCGGTAGGGTCAGTGTGGTGGACGTTGGCACCGGCAGGACAGTAGCGTCTAGCGCGGTGACTTTCGAGCTGGTGGAAGCGTCAGGACAATAGAGCCGCTTCCTGCTCACGACCGCCACGGTCAAAATAACGCGATCAGCCTCCGCTTTACTTGATTGCTCGGTATCGACAACGGCCTGCGCCGTCGTCATATTTGAACAACAACCAAAGCCAATGGAGGCGCATCCACGTCCTCCAAAAACGCAGCTGTTAGAGTCGACTTCGGCTGGCCATTCGGAATACGTTGTTGCTGCATGGGTTTCGCGCCTGTCCGTGGGGTCGGACATGCATTCAGGAAGCAGTAATCCGAGCACATTCACTCAGGAGGGTAACATGCATTTGCGGAGTTTTCGAAAGTGGCTCTTCACAACGGGCATGTTGATATGCATGCTGGCGGTGGGAGCCGTTCCCTTGGTGGCCCAGGTTGCCGGTACTGTGCGCGGTACCGTCTCCGACCTCGTGACAAGTCGAGTGCTCACAGGTGCCCGGATCGTCGTAGTTGGGACGACCTTCCAGGGCGTGGCAGACAACGCGGGCGAGTTCACCATAAGAAACGTGACTCCCGGCACATACACGCTGCGCGTCGTGTTCGTTGGGTACTCACCCGTTGAGCAGGCGGTGACGGTCAGCGCCAGGCAAGAGGCCATTGCGAACATCCAAATGGAGCCCACTGCCATCCAACTCGACGAGCTGGTCGTGACCGGCACCGCAGGAGGTGCCCAGAAGCGGACCATCGGCAATGCAATTAGTTCTCTGAAGGTCGAAGAGATTGCGGCCGTTGCTCCAATCACCAATCTCAACGAGCTGCTCATGGCTCGGACCCCGGGGCTGACACTCATATCGCCCAGTGGGCAGACCGGCACCGCTCCGATGGTCAGGATCCGGGGCGCCAACTCGCTCGAAGCGGGATACAGGCCGGTGTATTACATCGATGGAATCAGGTTTTCGGGTGGTACCGTCGGGGGCGGCAGCACAGTGCAATCCGGGTCCGCGCTCGACTTCATCAACCCGCAGGACATAGAGAGCATCGAGGTGATCAAAGGACCGGCTGCCGCCACGTTGTACGGTGCGGATGCGGCTTCCGGTGTGATCCAGATCATCACCAAGAAGGGAAGCCGGGGCCAGGAAGGTGTCCGCTGGACTACCAGCCTCGAGTTCGGCGAGACGGAGTGGACGGAGTCGGTCGGCAACCCCCAGAACTATTGGCGTTGCACTGAGTCGAACCAGGGCTCCAGCTCTTATCCCGGATGTCAGGTGGTCGCGGGCAATCGCGACTCACTCAGGTATGCTTGGTGGGGTAAAGATGCCAACGGCGATCCGGTAGAGCACTGGACAATCCCTGACGACGGCTGGGAACTGATACCGAACACCGTAGATTCCGACGGGAATCCCACCACCGAGTACCTACTCAACGACGATCCTCTCCGGAGGCATCCTGTTGGGATCCGCAAGGGCTCTATGATGGACTACAACCTGTCGGCCACCGGTGGCGGGCAGTTGTTCAGTTATTTCCTGTCGTTCAACCGCAACGAAGAGGATGGCGTTTACCACAACAACTGGTCACGCCGCACCGCGGGCCGGGCCAACTTCGATTTCACTGTCGCTCAGACGGTGGACATGGCCGTGCAATTCAGCTACGCGCGGACCGCGCTCCAGATGCCTTGGAACAACAACTCCTCCAACAGTGTCTTGAGAAACTCGTTCCGCGGTCGGGCACGTGCCTATAACGATCCGTGGGAGGCGGGATACCGCGGTTTCAACCCGTGGCTGTCCAATCAGTACGACCAACAGCGACACATTGAGAGGATGACCGTGGGATTTACCACGAACTGGGATCCCTTCGCCTGGTTCCAGAACAAGCTCACGCTGGGGGTGGACAGGCAGAACTACAGGCAGACCACTTTTTACCAGATCGACACGACAGGACGGGCACCGTTTGGAACGAACAACTCCACAGGGGCGGCCTACCACTTCCTGCCGATCACTCATCTGTGGACCCTTGACTACGCCGGAACGCTCGATTTCGACATCAATCCGACGTGGAGCTCACGTTTCTCCGCCGGCATGCAGTTGAACGCACGGCAGCGGAAGACGACCTCATCCGACGGTTACGGCATGGTGGCCAACAACCTGAACCTGGTTGGTTCGATGGCAAACACCTCGGCCGACGAGGGCTTCTCCGAACAGACTTCGCTCGGTTTCTACCTACAGGAGGAGGTCGGCTGGAGGGACAGGTTGTACCTGACCACTGCCCTCCGGGTCGACGACAACTCCGCATTCGGTTCCGACTTCTCCTTGGTCGTATACCCGAAGGCGTCGGTGTCGTGGGTCCTGTCCGACGAGGACTTCTTCAACGTCAGCATGTTCGAACAGCTGAAGCTCAGGCTTGCATGGGGGCAGGCCGGCAAGGCGCCCGGTCCGTTCACGGCCGACCGGACGTACACGAGTGGTGTGGTCATCATAGATGATGCGTCCGTGAACTACCTCCGGGCATCGTCATTCGGAAACCCCAACCTCAAGGCCGAGACCGGCAATGAGTGGGAAACAGGTTTTGATGCATCCCTGTGGAACGGCAAGGTGGGAGTCGAGTTCACGTACTACAACCAGCGCACCAAGGACGCCTTGATCGAGCTGCCGAATGCTCCCTCGAGCGGTTTCCTGGGAAGTCACCTGGAGAATATCGGAGAGATTGCGAACAGCGGTATAGAGCTGCTTCTCGACTTCACTCCCATATACTCGCGCAATCTCGCCTGGGACATGTCGTTGTCGCTCTCGACCAACAACAACAAGCTCGTGGACTTCGGCACGCAGGATGAGTATGTCTTCGGCTCCTTCGCGGACGTGCAGCGTCACCGTGAAGGCTACCCGTTGGGTGCCTTCTGGGGCTGGGATGTAGCGCGGGACGCCGCCGGGAACCCAGACACGCTGCCTGTGGCGGGTTACGTTCAAGATTCCCGCGACATGACCGTGCTGTCAAAATGCACATGGGCTCCAGGCAAAGAGGTAACCAAGAGGGACGGGTCGAGAGGCCCCTGGGTCCAGAGCGAGGACTGCGACGACATCTATCTGGGTCCTTCGGTTCCGACGAAAGAGATAGGGCTCACCAACACGTTCACCCTGTTCGGCAACATCAGGATCTTCTCCCAGTTCGATTACCGGGGTGGACACTACCAGTGGTGTGCCATCTGCTCGATCCGCAGCCGCGTCGACCGGAACACGTGGGACATCAACACGGGCGGGACGGATCTCAATCCCGACGTCAGCGAACAAGACGTGGCGGCGCTGCGCAGTCTCCAGACGCTGTCACACATCAGCAAGGCTGACTTCATCAAGTGGCGCGAGCTGTCGGTGACCTACACGCTGCCGTCGAGCTGGGGTGGGTTCTTCACGGGAAGCCGGTGGAGCGTCACGCTGTCGGGCCGTAACCTCTGGATGTGGACCAAGTACGAGGGAACGGGCGACCCGGAGGTTGCATTCAGTGCAACGTCCTCGTTCAGCCGACTCGACTACGCTTCGACGCCGATGACACGCCGCTTGGCTGCATCCGTCCGCGTGAGCTTCTAGAGGAGGATGCGAAAAATGAAACGGAAATACACACGGTGGGTAGCGCCTCTAGCGGCTGTCGTCGTCCTTGCCTCCTTTACGGCGTGCGACGTTGCAGACGAGTTATTGCAGGTGTCGAACCCCGAGCAAATACCTCTCACAGACCTGGACGATCCCGCGCTCATGGAGGTAATGACCAACGGCGTGATCGGTAACTTCGGGAACCTTTACGACAGCCCCGTGATCGCTTTCAGTACTTTGCTCACGGATGAGATGCTGAACGGCGTCAACTGGGAAGGAACCGCCAGGCTAGGGCAGCGGATCGTACATTGGAACGAGGCCACGGGACAAAACCCGTTTGGTGTCGCTAGCCGGTCGCTGCGGGGGGCTCACAATCTGGCCGAGCGTATCAGGGGTTGGGCTGCTGACGATCCCGAGCTCGAGGATACCGACGAGAACCTGGCGACTGCCCTGGCGTTTGCGGGCTACAGCGCAATCGTATTGGGCGAACACATGTGCCGCGTTGTCATCTCGACCGATCCCGATACCACCAGCGGCGAAATCATCTCGGCATTACAGACATTCGCTGTCGCCATTCCATACCTGGAGGAGGCAGTGACGGTTGCCACAACCGCTGGGGCGAGTGATGTTGCGAACCTCGCTCGTGTCGGGCTCGCGCGAGCGAACCTCTCGGCGGGTAACTGGGCTGAGGCAGCGACCTGGGCGAGCCAGGTCCCCGCGGGCTACCAGTGGTGGTTGGAGTACGAGCGGGAGCCCAGCGACACGCGCAACTATCTGGAGAACTGCTACGGCGGTTCCAACTTCTTCTGCGGAATCCATCCCTGGTTCACGGGAACACATCCCAGT
>JBDGYW010000305.1:0-7402 GCA_039588935.1 Gemmatimonadota bacterium
TATTGATGGCGAGAGAATTGTCCGCCAACATCTCCAATACGATCTGATCACCGGAACCTTCTTCTGTCTGTTCTCTAGTCTCAACAGGTGGTACTTGGGTGTCCATAGCCTTCCGCTGCAGCGGCACCTGCATCATGAAGATGATGAGTAACACCAGCAGAATGTCGATCATCGGTACGACATTAGGCTCGTTTTGTACTCCGCCTTCTTCTCCTCCGACTGCCATACCCATGGTCTAGTCCCCCCTGCGTCGACTGCCCAAGCCGGCGGCCTCTTGTTGCTCTTCAGCAATATTCGCGAGCACGCGCACTCCAGCGACACGACAAATCTCAACCGCGTCCTGGATCACACCATATGGCAGTTCGTTGTGGGCTCTCATGTAGAGAATCTTGTCGATCGTACGAGCCGTGTAGATCCTCGTGAGAAATTCTTGGAGCACCTGGTCCTGATCGCAAGCTTCGTCTCCAAACCTGCAAATGACACCGGTTTCGCCGGTACCAGGATCGAGGAAATACCGACCCCTCGTATCGATACCAAGCACGACGTCACCGTCCTCTTCTGCCCTGCTTTCGACCTCTTTGGCGTGCGGCATCGTAGCCTGCATACCCGCGGAGATGATCGGCGTCACGATCATGAAGATGATGAGCAACACCAACATGACATCGATCATAGGAACTACGTTTGGTCGATTCTCCGCGTGGGACTTGGTACTTACTCCACCTATTTCTCCAGCATCAGCCATGAGCGCAGCCTCCCTCTTTCGAGTGTATCACCTAAGCCTGTGGCTCAGTGGGGGCCGCCTGCTGTGCCTTGAACTCCTTCGTGAAAATCGAACGACCGAACTCGCTGCCGACGCTCTTGATCAAGTAGTCGATGAGTTCCTTCGACGTGTAGACAATCTCAACCGTGATGTTGTCGATCCGCGTCTGGAAATAGTTGTACAGCCACACTGCCGGAATCGCGACTGCAAGACCGAAAGCCGTGGTGATCAGTGCCTCGGCGATTCCAGCAGAAATCGCTCCGAGGCCGCCGGAACCCGTCAACGCCATTCCGGTGAACGCGTTCACAACACCCATCGTTGTACCCAGAAGGCCTACGAACGGAGCGGTCGCACCAACCGTCGCCAGGATACCCATGCCGCGCTTCAACTCGGATAGCACAATCAGACTCTGACGCTCAACAGCGCGCTCTGCAGAGTTGATATCACCAGTCGTAACTGTAGCCCTGTCCTTGAGTAGAGGTTTGACCTCAGCCAATGCCTCACCCAACACCGTGGCAACAGATGATTTCTTGGATGCTTCAGCAAGCTCAATCGCCTCGTCCAGCTGCTCTTCCTGCAGGAACCGCGCAAACTCAGGTGCGAACTTCTTCGTTGCCTTGCGGCTACGAGCGAACCGATACCACTTGGCAGCGGCGACCGACAAAGAAGCGACCGACATGACACCCAGAAGTATGATGATGAACCGCGCGAACGTCCCTGCTTCT
Organism: Gemmatimonadota bacterium; assembly: GCA_039588935.1. GTDB lineage: Bacteria > Gemmatimonadota > Gemmatimonadetes > Gemmatimonadales > GWC2-71-9 > JBDGYW01. The sequence continues at coordinate 1,486 of JBDGYW010000305.1, forward strand.
TCCCAAAGTACTAATAAGGATACTTCCATTTTCTTAACAGGCCTCCGAGTATGGGTTGTTTTAGATCACTCAAAAAAAGTCAAATGAGCAATCTGGGCCTACAGCCCCCCGATCAACGTGAACTGCACAGGCAACTGAATGAGGACGCGTACCGCTTGTCCGCGCACGCGACCGGGCCGGAAAATACACCGGCGCAGCAACTGCATCGCCGGTCCGTCGAACGCTCGTTGTGTCGACTGAATTACCTCGACAGATTGTCGCTCGATACGACCCGTGGTGTCCACTACTCCCTGCATGACAACAACACCTTCAACTCCTGCCTGCTGCATCATGCGTGGATACTCCGGCGGCGGACACGAGATCCGCTCGGGCGGTTCGTCCACTACGGCCTCAGTAAACACCTGGGCGAGATCGACGGGGCCGTCTTCCTCAACGCCCTCGAAGATTCCCTCCTCTACACCCACACCACTGAAGTCACGTGGGTCAAACTGCTGGCTCAAGTCGACTGGTGGAATTCCAGTCGGTACTGCGATCGGCGCCGCGAGGGTCCTGAAGCCCTTCGGTGGCGGTAGGTCAAGCACTTCCGGTGGAGGAGGAGCTTCCTCTTCCGGCTGCTCTTGAATGAAGACCATCTGTGTGTCCGCCACGACCTCTTGTGCTTCCTCGGGCCCACCCATCGTCGCAACGACGGCTGCATAAATGAACCCGGTGTGGACCGCGACGGAGATTGTCGAACCCGAGAAGGCCTGTTTGAACCTTCCCTGTCTGTTCGGATTCGACTCCATCAGGTTGTCAAACACGAGTACACCTCCGGCTTTGTATGGCGTTATACCATTTTACACCGTCGACAGCTTTCATGACTGGCAGCACGGTGGTATAACCATTACAAAACGATTACAAAAATGTGACGTACCACACACAAAAAATCCGGTCGAAAACCGTCAGATGAAACAATGGTGGGGGAAACTACACGATATCTTCTGCAGCACTAGGTCTCTTCTTCGATCGGCAGTTTGACGGTCATAGTGGTACCCTTGCCGCGCTTGGACTGTGCATCGATCGAACCACCGTGGGCCTCGGCAATCCATTTGCTGATTGCCATGCCCAACCCGGCTCCAGATCGCTGGCCTCTGCGACTTCTGGCCGGATCGGCTCGCCAAAATCTTTGAAACACATGCTCCAGCTCCGCACCGGACATGCCAACCCCGGTGTCGATCACGCGGATGACCAAGTCACCATCTTCGGTCTTCGTATCTACCGTAACGCGTCCGCCCGGTTGATTGTACTTGATCGCGTTGGTGAGCAAGTTCATCAGCAATTGGCGAACGCGGCTACGGTCGACCGTTACTATTTGCGGATCAGTCGGAACCTCAACCTCCACATTTATTGACGCGCCTTCCTCCAATATGCTTGCGGTCTCCGCGACCTCGCCCAAAATCTCGCGAAGGTCTACGGGCTCCTTATGCAACCCTGCCCGACCCTCATCTGTCCGAGCCAGCATCAGCAGCGAGTCGACCAGTTCAGTCATGCGGTTGACTTCGACAAGAGTCTCCTCGAGGACCTCCAACACGTCATCCGCTGCCTTGGGATGGGTGATGGCGCGTTCGATACCGGCGCGAAGCACTGTAAGTGGAGTCTTCAACTCATGACTTGCATCGGCAGTGAACCTGCGCAACGCGAAGAAACTGCTCTCGAGTCGTCCGAGCATGGCGTTCAGCGTGGTCGTCAAGCGCGACAACTCGTCCCTCGTCCGCGGGATCGCCAGCCGACGGTGTAGGCTTCTTCCGTCTGAGATCGCCTCTACCTCATCCACGATCATGTCGACCGGCTTGAGTGTACGCCCAGCGAGCACATATGCAATCCAGGTCGAAGCTGCAACAACGAGCGTTGCGACCGTGATCATGACAGACAACAGCCGATCCAGATGTGACCTGACTTCAGAATTCGGAACTCCGACGGCAACTGCTGACACCCCGGGAATCTCAACCGGGCTCACATAGAACCGCACACTGCCCACAGGCCTCCCGACAGCCGCTATGCCGAAGATCTCGCCGGCATCCAGGACCTGGCGCACGGCCGTGGCAAAGGCATTCCTGTTACCTGTGTCTAGTGTGTCCGCGCGTGTGTTGAAGTAGGTCAGTGCCTGTCCGGGACCAGAACTCAGCAACATTACCCAATCGGAAACTCCATCTAACATTGCGACAACGTCCTCACCGAGTACGTATGCCACCCACGGATCCAGCTGGTCTGTATCAATGATTGTTGTGTCGAGATCGGCCGTTGAGCTGACAGACGCAGGCGCTCCAATGAGGATCCCTGTTATCAGATCTGCTTCAATCTGCAGCCGCTCGTCGATGCGCTCGCTGATCCATGTGCGCTCCACGACGTAGACGGTAACTGCAAAGACGCCGAGTGTGGCACCCATGGCAAGAGCATACCAAGTTGCCAACTGACCGCGGATTGTCTGCATCTTATGCCTTTAGCAGATACCCAACACCACGCACGGTGTGAATCAGTTTCGGTTTGAAGCCCTGATCCACCTTTTTGCGCAGTCTGTTGATCAGAACGTCGACAACATTTGTTCCGGGATCGAAATGGTAGTCCCACGCATACTCCGTGATGAGCGTACGCGTCATGACTCGGCCGCTATTTCGGACAAGGTACTCGAGTACCGAGTATTCCTTTGGCGTGAGGTCAAGAAGTTTGCCGCCCCTACGTACTTCATGGAGGTTGGTGTTGATCTCGAGATCGGCCACCTCCAGCATCGGAGACGCCATGCCTTTCGGACGCCGGCACAGTGCCTCAACCCGTGCCAATAATTCCTCGAAGGCAAACGGCTTGGTCACATAGTCATCTGCGCCGGTACGCAGGGCCTGCACCTTGGATTCTACGGCATCCTGCGCGGTGAGGACGAGTACAGGTGTGGTATTTCCCTTGTCTCGAAGAGTGCGTAACACCTCAATACCCGACAGTCCAGGCAACCGGAGATCGAGGACCAAAACATCATATTCTGAATGTGACGCTCTTTCCAGAGCCACGGACCCGTCATCCACCAGGTCGACCTGATTGAGTTGCTCTTCGAGGCCACGCTTCACATAATGGCCAACCGTGCGGTCGTCCTCGACAACCAGTACCTTCATGCTTCGCGCTCAGATGAAGCTACTGGAAGATGGACGGTGAAGGTCGATCCTTGGCCAATCGTTGAATCTGCCCTGATCACTCCACCGTGTTGCTGCACTATACCGTAGCATATCGAAAGGCCAAGCCCAGTTCCCCGACCTGGTTGTTTGGTGGTGAAGAACGGTTCGAAGATCTTTGGAAGATCGTCCCGTGGAATCCCCATGCCGGTATCCCTGAGAACCACGGCGACACCACCGGAGCCGTCGTCAGCGAACCCGGTGGTCACCGTCAAGACCCCGGTTCCTTCCATCGCGTCGATTGAGTTGAGCATCAGCCCGAGGAACACCTGTATCAACTGCTCGCGGTTCGCCGTGACCTCGGGCAGGTCATCACCAAACTTGCGGATAAGTTCGATCCGCTTGAACCGATCGTGGTGCTTCACGAGGAAAAGGGCGTCTTCGACAATCGGATTCACGGATTCCGACCGCATGACGCGAGACTTGGGCCGCGAAAAGTCCAGCAGTCCGTCGACGATCGCTTTACAGCGAGCGAGTTCCGAATCGATGATCCTGAAATACTCTTCCATCGCCGGCCGTACTGACGGAGCTAGCTCGTCGCTTCGTACGGTGACCGCCTCCACACAGGCACCTATCGTCGCCAAGGGGTTGTTGAGCTCGTGCATGACACCCGCAGCCAGCTGACCAATCGCAGCGAGCTTCTCGGCGTGCGCGACCTGGCCTTGCGCCATCTTCCACTCCGTCAAGTCTTCACCGATCGTAATTACGTGCGTGATGTCATCGTCGTACAGCCGCATTGGAACCTTGGTGATGCGGTAGTGCCGCTGCTCGCCGGTGGCCAATGACTCGGCCTCCAATTGCTCGATCTTTCCTGTGCGGAAGACTGAGTCAAACTCCTCTTGCAGGAGCCCCCTGGGTTGACGATGCAGAACTTCGAACACATGTCGGCCAAGGGCCTCGTCCCTTTCAATACCTTGAGTACCCATCTCCCGTTTGCGGTTCCATGCCTGGATGGTGTAGTCGCGATCGATGACGTACAAACCCACCGGGAGAGAATCAATGATCTTGGACGTGAATCGGCGCTGCAAGTCAGTCTCACGAGTCTTGAGTGCCACTTCACTCGCAAGGTCCTCAGATAGTTCGGCTGAAGCCAAGAGCGGCGAGAGCACGTTGGCAGTAATGCCGACGACCTCTCGGAGTATCCTAGAATTCGGCACATCGGGAACGGTCGCTTCGAGGAGCCCAAGCCTTTCACCCTCGTGTACCAGGGGAATCCGCGTCGTCACACCACCAGATATCTGCTCATCAAAGCCTGGCTGCCCGACCCACTCCTTTACCCTGACCTCGTGTTCATGTGGAGGGCTAGCTCCTCCTTCGGCGCTCACTGCCCGGTACGCCGTGCCGTCAGCGGTCCGAATCCAGATCCAACATGCTTCACTCCTGAGTCCGCGGCAAAGAGCGCCGACCGCACCAACCAGGGCGTCATGGGATCCACCACCGCGTGCGAGGTGCGACGTGACGTCACCCAAAATGCGCAGGCAAGAAAGGTCGGGGAATTCAGAGTCAGTCATTTCATTCGAGCCCAACGTGAAGCCGTTGTCGGCACAGAATTGTACACCACCCCGTCATGCGAAACCACCTGTCATTCCTCTCGTTTCGCCGTTTGTATCGCAATTGAATCGAGCAGTGCCGCCTTCAGCGTCAAGCGCTCCGCCTGGTACCGCAGCAGCGAGGCAACCGCTTTCAGGAGCTTGGGGGGCACAGGCCGGCTGCCTCGCCGATATCGTCGCAACGCGGACTGCGAAACGCCAAGAGCGCTCGCCATCGACTTTACAGTCAGGTTAGCCGAGTGAATGGCTGCGTCCAACGCTCGTCTAGTCTTCTTGCTCATTCTTTCTCTATGTGAGATACCGAGGTGCAGGAAGTTAGGCCTCAGGTCATTGTCACGCAAATCGTGACAAGCACAAAATGCGCAGTGACTGTGACGAGGCACAGGTGGCTCAGTTCTCACTCACATCATCAAGCGCTCGGTGAATAGATCCTGCGTAGGGGAATGGAGCGGATGGGATTCGGACCCACGACCCCCTGCGTGCAAGGCACCGGAAGCGCAACAGCAAGGAACAGCCGCGTCTTTCACCGCTATTGACACCACGACAAAGGGCCGCCTAAACGGCTCAGGAAAGAACTGGACTACGCACACCGACTATGAAACCAATTCTCCCACGATGAAGGGCTCATCCCACGCAACTTCGAACAGCTCATTGCATCTCGTGCACCGCAATGCACTCAGTCGGTCCGTCGGCGCTTGGCGTTGGCGGCAGCTCGGACAGACGGCGTAGCGCCTGCCCCAACTCACCAGAGGCGAGATCGACCGGCGTTCACATTCGACCACGGACCACTTCGCTGGCCGAGTATTCGTGAATTCCAGGACGTCTCGTGAAACGGGTATCTCATCCCGACCCAATCCAAGTACCACGTTGTCTGGCTCTGTCCTAACGACTCTGTACCAAGCGCCTCGGCGTAGCCTACAAGCCCTATCCTTGCACAGACGTGCCCAATTTTGAGATGGCATCTCAGCGTTTCCCCGTGCGGAGTCGACGGCAGGATATGCTATCCCTATTTGAACCTCTGTGAGTGAGATCACAGAATAGCGGGTAATGTGTTTGTATCCACACCGAGCACTTGTTGACCGCTGGCCGGTCTCCCGGCCCCTCGATGTTTGGCTTGTCGATGCCTAAGAACTACGACTATCTCAGAACCCACGTATACGGGGGAAACCT
>JBDGYW010000306.1:0-7389 GCA_039588935.1 Gemmatimonadota bacterium
GCTCGCGCCCTGAGGGGCGTGGAGTGCTTGTATTCCGACTGCGTGTGGCTCGAGTGCGAAAATCTCGTTCTCGTCCACAATTCGGGCCTCAACCCCGTTTGAATCGGCTCGGTTCTTGAGTTCCCGAATTACCGGGAGTTCACCATCGTGTCTGGCGACAATTAGAATTCCGCCTTCGTGAACCGGTATTCCATGCTCGTTGCAGTACGCGCGGAGCCGACGGTTTCCCTCAACGCAATAATACGCCTTCCTGGAGCCAGGCTTCAGGTTGTAGCCCGCGTGCATCACGCAGCTGTTTCGACCGCTCTGATGGAACGCCGGTCCACGTTCCTTCTCGACCACCAAAACGCGAACGCCGGCGTTGGCCAGATGATATGCAGTGCTGGCTCCGACGGCGCCCGCGCCAATGACGACAACGTCGGGTGATTGACTTGTGCTTGTCACGAAGTCTTCCCTCTCCCGGTCAACTTCTCGTAGAGATCCACCATTGCTCCGAACGTCTGGTCCCACGAGTACCGTTCCTCGACAAGCTCTCGCGCACGCCTTCCGAAATGCTCGAGGTCTTCCTTCAGTACACCCACCACCGCACGTGCCAGATCGTCCGCTTGACCGGGTTCGAAAAGCTGTCCACACCCGCTGTCTGTGAGCAGGTCCCTGAGCCCGCCGGAATTCGCACCAACCACGGGCGTACCGCAAGCCAGTGCCTCCGCGGCTGCAAGGCCAAAGGTCTCGTACGGAAACGGAGCGACGTAGAGATCTGCTGACGCATAGGCGCGTGCAAGGTTGGCCCGATCCGTCTCGTACGGCAGCAGAATCAGATGACCCTCTAGCTCCGCGGACATGCAGCTCAGACGCTCGCGCATGTGTCCGTCACCAATCAGGACGAGCGTCAAGCCCGTTTCCGCAATGAGGCATGGCAGAGCACTCAGAACCACGTCCAGCCCCTTCTCTCCTGCGAATCTTCCAACGTATAGTGCCACCGAGTCGGCTGTATCGACTCCCAACTCCGTTTTCCAAGCAGGGTCTCGCCGAGTGGGGGTGAACAGTTGAGTGTCGACACCGAGTGGAATCGTGGACACTGACTGAATGCCCAGCGAGTTCAGCGCAGCCGCCGCTGACGGAGTTGCCGCGATCGTGTGCTGGAATCTCCTGTAAGCCGCCGCGAGATATCGCCTGAGTAAGGTGGTGGCAAGCCGCCGGACCGGCACAGGTAGTTTGCGAAGACCGTACGACACGTACACAGAAGGGACATCGCAGTGGTAGTAGCCCACCAAAACTGGATCCAGTTCCCGCGCCGTCCTATGAGTGATCCACGGTGCCAGAAAGGGACTCCCAATCTCCACTATGTCTGGACGCTCGCGTTCGAAGATCGTGCGTAATGCGCCGGCTGCAGTCAGGAAGTGATAGCCGGGGCTCGCCGGTACCTGAGCACCCGCCACGTAATAGACGCGTGACGCGTTCCACCGTTCGGTCGCGTTCTCGTCAGACGGCAACACAACAATGTGTTCGATTGCAGTTCTGTCGGACAGCCAGCGGGCCTTGGTTCTCAGGTAGGTCTTGACACCGCCCCCCAACGGGGAGAAGAACTCGGTGATGTCGAGGAGCTTGATGGGCTTTGATGTTTCTGCTTCGTGGCTGACAGGGTGTAGGGGGGAAGTCTTCACGAATGTATTGGGCCCTATCTGCCAAGCAGTAGCCAGTCGAGGCACACGCCGACGATCCAGTGAACAGCGAGGGCATACCAGATCGAATTGGTCCTGAGCGCGAGCCATCCGAATGCCAGACTCGCCGGAAACGCCGATATCAACTCCGCGGGCGGCTTTCCAATGTGCGCTGCGGTCGCCAGTGCAGCTTGGAGAAGATTGGCGCGGGCGCCACCCAGGCTATATGCCATACCGAGCAGCAAGTATCCTCTGTACAGATACTCGAAGGCCAGATAGTAGATGCCGTAGCAGAAGACATACGGAAGAAACACCATGGCTGATCTGGAAAGCCCGTTACCGAGTGGATATTCGGAGGCTATTGCCGGAGAGCCTGCGCCAACGACCGCAGCCGCGATCGCCACCGGTATCCCGATGGCTACCCAGATCAACCCCGCTTTGGTGTCCCCGAGTCCAAGCCCCAGCTTCCACGGCTTTGCTCCGAGCAACGGTCTTGCGGCGATCGCAGGTATTATGCCGAGCAACACGAAGCTCAGTAGAAAGGCGACCTCTGCGGGCACTGGTCCGTCCGCCAGCCCGCTGAAAAGCTGTAGTCCTGCCAGGCTATCGGGCCGCGCCGCGATCCAGTTCACGACAACAACGGCCAGAGCCACCACCAGCGCCCAACGCCAACTCACGACATCTGTGTCCGTGGGTGTTGTCACGCGGCCCTTCCTCCCGTCAGTTGCGACAGTTTGGTCATCTTGCTACCGGCTTCGAGCCATCCCAGAGTGATTCGTATTGCTTCATCAAGCGGTGTGGCGCTGAACCCCAATTCCGATTCCGCCATTTCTGACGACACAGGCCAGTCAACCGCGAGCAGCCGCGCCCAATCTCTCGTAATATCGGGTTCGGCACCGAGCCATGCGCTCATTTCATAACCTAGTGCCACAACTGAAGCGATCGGCTGTGGAACCGCGAAAACTCGCCTCGGGCGGGCGCCCGCCTGTTCAATCAATTGTAGGAATTCAGGCAGCGACAAGTTGGAGCCGCCGAGCGCATATGTCTCTCCCGCGGATCCACGGTCGGCAGCACGGAGCATTCCATCTACCACATCGTCCACTAGCACGTAATTGGCTCTCGCTCCTCGATCTGCGATCCGGAAGCGGAAGCGGCCACGCCGGTAAAGATCGATTAGCCTCGTTACTGTGTTGCCCGCGGTTGACAGCCCGGGTCCGAACACGCGAGTTGGTCTCACGATCACGGCATCGCCGCCCCGATCTACGAAGGCACGTACCCTAATCTCTCCCTCGGCCTTCGATCGCTGATAAGGTGTGATCCTGGTGACCGTCGCTGCGTGCTGGACGCCGGCGGGCGCAGAGACGAGGGGGGTCGATGCGTGAAGGAGTCGCCGCACTCCGCACTCTTCGGCTGCGCGGCAGACGTTGTCAGTGCCGGTGCGGTTCACGTCGAAGAACTCACCGGGGTCCTTCGCCCAGGGCTTTGCCAACGCGGCTAGGTGGTAGACGACCTCAACATCCCGACAAGCATCGGCCACTCTGTCTGCGTCCCGGATATCGCCAATAGCGATGTCGACGGCCGTGCCCAACCGCTCGACCATCGGGGTCTTGCGGCGGACCAACAGACGCAACCGGCCTCCGTCGGATACGAGTCGTTCGACGAGCCTGTTACCGATGAAGCCTGTGGCGCCAGTGACTAGGTTGAAGGGTCCGGTGGGCGCCGCTCCGCACTCACCAATCACAATTCACCCGCAACTCCCTTCAACACCCCTGCCACGTCTGCCGCAAAATGCCGCCAGGAAAAGACATCCTCTGCGCGCCGTCGGCCGGCTTCACCGATCGATCGAGTCTCGGAATCGGGTAACTCGAGAGCCGTCCGCAGCACCTCGGCGAGCGCCGCCGGTTTCCGCGGCTCCGCGAGCCATCCCGCCTCCCGCCGCGTTCCGGAACCCGAGCCTAGGATCTCCCTGGGGCCACCCTCATCTGCCGCGATCACCGGTATGCCACATGCCATGGCTTCTACGATGACACGGCCAAACGGCTCGGGCCGCAGCGAGTAGTGCAGGGCAAGGTCAAACTCCGGGAACACCCTCTCGATCTTCGCCTGGAACGGTAGTAGGTGGACTCGCGGCAGCAGGTACGGTGGTGCGAAATCCTCCGGCTGTATGTCCGAGACCGGTGGCTGGGGTGTGTGTGTACCGTCTGCCCGCCCGTCTACTTGACTGCCGTTCTGCCGTGGCGCTGCACTGCCGTTCACAGTTCCTTGCTCTCCGGCGCTCGGTACCCCTACCACCGCCCACTCCCCCGTTGCCACTCGATTGAGCTCGATTTCCAGTTCTCTGCCGAATTCCCGTTCCGCAAGAGTGTCGTAGATGCTGCCACCCACGATTACCAGATGCACATCCGGGTGATAGTCGGCTATCAATGAGAAGGCCTCGATTGCCTCGATCTGTCCTTTCCAACGTGCGAAAACAGCCGGCATACCCACCAGCCGGTGATCACGTGGGATTCCCAACCGATCATGAATCCAGAAAGTACGCTCGGCGGGCTTGAACCGGTCGAGATTGATGCCGTTGGGGACTACGGAGTTACGGGCGTAGGACGGTCGAGCAGTGTGGCGATGCGACGGCACGGCCGTATCAGAGCCATTCCGCCCGCCTGTCCTTTCTTTGCCCCCCCACGCACTCCCCACCGCCTTGCTGTTCGCAATCACCGCATCCGGCGTCCACCGAGCGAAAACCCGCCAGAGTCGGCCGGTAGTGGATGGCGGGAATTCATGAAGGTGCCAGACAACCGGGTGGTATCGCCCGAGTGCCAGCGCGACGTGGGATTTGAAGGCCACAGAGTACGTAACGTCTGCATCGCGGATGAACTCGTGTTGAACTAGCCGCCGTGACCATTTCCAAAGTCCGCCGAGTGCGGCAGGGAGCGAGCGTAGATGGCCAACTTGTTGCGATCCCCTGAGCATCGATTCCGGTGCGGGCACGACTTCGGTTGGGATACCCATGTTCTTGAAGATTTGAACTAGTGGGCCTTTCAGCGGCGTGATCACTCTGAGGGCAATGTCATGTTCGAAAGCACGAGATGCGAAATCGAGCAGCATGCGCTCTGTACCCCCCAGCTGGGCCGAGGCAGTCACTGCGGTAACATTCAGTGCTGATATTGCTCTAGACAAGTGTCTCGTAAACCTTGGCGGTATCGGTGGCGGTCAAAGACCAGGTGAACCGCGATGCACGCTTGCGGCCGCGTTTGATCAACGCCTCTCGCCACTCGGCATCATCGGCCAACTTCTTGATTGCCTCTACATACGGCTTCGATTCCCGGCCGGGTACTATCACGGCCGCGCCCCCGGAAACCTCGGTCAACCCGCCGGCTCCGGAGGTCACCACTGGGAGCCCCGACGCCATCGCTTCCAGCACCGGAAATCCAAATCCCTCGTAGTGTGACGGGAACAGTAACATGTCGGCGGCGTGATATGCATTACGGAGTTCCTCTTCTGTCGCCGGACCGAGTTGTGTAAAGAAATCGCCAACACCGCGCGATGCCAGTTCGGCCTTATGTTCGCCCGCCAGGAATCCTCCGACTTGCAGGAACCATGCTTCCAACCCGTCACTCCGCAATTGGTCCAGCACCGCAATGATCGCAGGGACGTTCTTTCGCTGATCGACACTGCCCACGTGCAGGATCACGAAGGCACTCTCCGGAATCTCATGGCGGGCGCGAAACAGGGCGCGATCGTCTTGTGGTGCCTCGAAGAAAGTTTCATCAACGCCAAAGGGGATTACGTGGACTCGGTCGGTATGCCCGAGCCACTCACACAACTGCTCCCGCAACCAGTGAGTTGCGACGATCCAAGCGTCTGCTTGGCTGATGCCCGTCAAGACTCTTCCGAGTAACCAGTTGCGAACACGCTCCCGGAATCCTCCAACCGAGCGCCGGAGTGTAATGAGCGGGAATAGGTCGTGAACGGTTACCACGCACGGGCGTGCACGTTCGCCTAACACAACGTGTGCGTAGGAATGATCCAACACATGTACTGCGGCACCCTCCATTGCGCGGATCCGTCTCGGATACAGCCAGTAACGTGATAGATATCGCTGTAGTTCGGCGGAGCCCGCTTCGTCAGTCAGCCTGCGCGAACCCACGCCTGACCCACGCCGTCCTAGTTCCTTTCCGTGTGCGCTGGTGAGAGATGCTATCTCGCCCGCCACCGAGAGCTCGAACGTTGCCGCCTCTTTGTCGAGGTGATGAACGAGCCGGGACGCGTACCTGTCCATTGATGGCCAGTGCTCGATCGGCAGGTCCGGGACGACGAGGATGCGCGACACCCCTCAGCTCCCCCTTCGGTCCTTCATTTCGCCGCCCTCAACTCGAATTCGAGATACCACGCCGGAAATATCCACGAGAGGCGGTGCTCGTACAGGTCGGGAAAGCGGTTGGCCAGCCTGCGCAGGAGCGAGTCGATCGGGCCGCCATGAAAGCGCAGGATCCTGCCCACGAACTCGAAACGCGCGGCTGAGTAGTAGTTCAGGCTGTGCTCCTCGGTGAAGCAGTCGAATGATCGCCACCCAAAGTGGTGCCTGTGCGTGGGATCGGCGTACGAGTTGGCGCAAGTGTAATGAGGAGTCGTCATCAAGACGGTTCCGTTCGGCTCGAGTACTCGGTGGATCTCACTCATGAACTTAGGCACGTCGGAAACGTGCTCCACCAAATCGAAGCAGAAGATGCGGCTCAAGCAGTCGCTGCGGAAGGGGAACGGAGCTTCGGCATTCAAAACGATGTCGGGCCTGACCGCAAGCGACCGGTCGGCACGCCACGCCCCCGGCGCGCGTTCCGCGACGCCCGCACCCAGGTCGAGTTGGCGTGATTTGCTCCGGTGACTCTCAGAATTGGTGCTCATAGTGCTCCATTGTCCCGGGGCTAGCGCCCGCTCAGACCTCGTCGTTCATGAGCAGTATTGCGATTCGGCTTCGGCCGACCTTCGTGCTGCGTTTTATACTCGACGTGCACCTCAGGCGTCAACCGCCTGTTCGTACACCTCTTCCGTTTCCCGAGCCACCCTGTCCCAACTCAGTCGCTCGGCTAGGGCACGACCACGCGTCGAAAGACGTGTGGCCAGCTCCGGGCTATTGAGCACCGCCGATATCGTTTTTGCGAACGCCTCAGCGTCGTCCGGTTCGGCTACCACCAAGACATCCTCGTCAGTAACCGCCCACTCGAGGGCCCCGGCGGTTGCGGCGGTCACAACCGGCAACCCCGACGCCCACGCTTCCGCGATCACCATTCCGAACGGTTCGTACCTGGTCGGGAAGAGAAGAACGTCTGCGCCGCGGTAGTACCGCTCCACATCCTGAATCGGATCGATCAACCTCAGCCGTTCCCGAACGCCAAGTCGCCCTGCCAAAGTGGCTACCCGGTCGTGCGGTCCCGCCCCGACCGCAACCAGGTAAGTACTCCGTTCGAGGAGTGCCAACGCCCGTAGTGCGGTCTCGATGCCCTTACGCAGCAGCGCTCCCACAAGCAGCAGCACTCGAGCCGAAGAGGGGATGCCGAGTTCGGATTTGAGAGTGAGCCTATCTCCCTTGTCCCCGGGTTTGAAACCGGCTGCATCGACGCCGTTGGGAATTACCACCTGGATCGGGGCCGACACTCCATAACTCGTGCGCCAGTCTTCTTGGGTCCGGTTCGATACCGCGATCAGCGCCCGGAGGAGTGGGTGGCGGGCGGTC
>JBDGYW010000307.1:0-7350 GCA_039588935.1 Gemmatimonadota bacterium
AACAGGTTGAGCAGTGCCTCGTACAGCGGCTTGCCCTGATGTTTGTCGCCTTCTCCGATGAAGATGCGCATCAATGTGCGCTCGCCTTTGAATCGGTGTGGCATTACTACCTCCAATCAGAGCAAGCGGGCGGCAGACGCGACTCCCGCCATGACGGCAAAGACGGTTCCGGCGATGGAGCCGGCAATGTAGAAACCGGCCCTCCAGTATTCTCCGTCGGTCATGAGTGTGACCGTCTCGTACGAGAACGTGCTCATTGTAGTGAAGGACCCGCAGAACCCGATCGTGAGCGCGGCCCGCACCTCGGGCCCTACGGTGGTTGTGCCAAGCAGATACCTCATCAGGAATCCCAGCGCGAACGCGCCGAGAAGGTTCACGACGAGGGTGCCCCAGGGAAAATTCCCGGACGACGGTTGAAGCAGGCCTCCCAGCGCATACCGGGCGAGCGTCCCGATCATTCCGCCAATTGCCAGGTAGAGAATCAACTTCATGACGACTTGATGGAGTTCAAGAACTCGTCCTTCATCTCTTTGACCTGTCCGGACATGAGCACCATACCGAGCATGTTGGGCACGACGATACTCGCCAGGAATATGTCCAGGAACTGGTACAGAAACTCCAACTCAATTAGAGATCCTGCCATAATCGCCGCGAGGTACACGCCTCTCATGACTTTCGAAAACCTGATGCCGAAGAGGTACTCGGCTTGCTTTTCACCAAAGAAGATGACGACGATGATCGTCGAAATCACAAAGAGCATCAGACAGATTGTTACTATCCCGCCCCCAAGACCTTCACCCAGCAACTGTTGGAATGCCAGCGAAGGCATCGATCCCGCTTGTGCGGCTGGAATCGTCGTCCACACGTCTGTCACCAGAACCACGATGGCGGTGGTGGTGCATATGATGATGGTGTCGACCATGATTCCGAAGACGCCCCACATTGCCTGGCGGGTCGGGTGATCTGTTACAGCGGCCGCGTGAGCAATAGAGGCCGTTCCCATGCCGGCTTCATTGGAATAACAGCCTCGTGAGACTCCCCATCTCAACGTGGTGGCTATGCTTGCACCCGCGAAACCACCAAAAGCGGCTGTGGGTGAGAAAGCGTGCTCGAATATCATCAGGAAGACGCCCGGGAGCTTGCCGAAATTGAGGAGAATTATCACGAGCGCCGTGAAGATGTACAGCAGAGCCATGAACGGAACCAACCGGCTGGTGACCTGAGCGATTCTCTTGATTCCCCCAACCACCACGAGCCCCACCAGGATGGTCACGACCGAACCGGTAACCACATTGGGTACCCCTACGCTCGCAGCTGTCTGCACCACGTTGACGGTTTGCGTCGATATGCTGGGCACGAGTTCGATCATGAGGAAGAAGGCGTAGATCGCGCCGAGGAAGGGGAGGCCCAGTCCCTTGTTGAGATAGTACATGGGGCCACCGACGTAGGTGCCTTCCTCGTTCTTTACCCGGTACTTGAGGCCCAGCGCTATTTCCGAGAATTTTGTGGCAAAGCCGATGAGTGCTGTTACCCACATCCAGAAGACTGCTCCGGGCCCTCCGAATGCGATGGCCACGGGAACCCCGACTATGTTCGATCCGCCCACCGTTGACGCCAGAGCAGAGCAAGCTGCCTGGAAGGGTGAAATGGTCCCTTCGCCTTTGGGTTGTGTGAGGATCTTGCCGAAGGTCTCCTTCACGATGAACGGGAAGTACCGAATCGGGAAGAAGTCGAGACGTATGTTGAGCCAGAGACCTCCTCCAACCAACAGGATCATCATCGGTGGACCCCAGATCCACGCAGATACCGCAGCCACGAAATTCATGGACTGTATTTAGTAGCATGGTCATTTGAGAACCAGTCCCGGCTTTGAGTACGAGCCGTCGTTGCCGACTCTGAAACGGACGGAACATCGATGCCTCAGGGAAGTAGCATGTAGCAGCCCAGATTGGCCGATTTCTCTCGAGGTGTTGCTCAGAGTGGCAGGTGATCTCGGCGTTTTCTGGAATGGACTTGAGACCAGGCGAACGTGGATATTTCTGCTACTGCCAGCAACTGGAGGTTGTAATGGATCGTCGTGAGTTCTTGAAGAGAGGAGCGGCACTCGGAGTTTCGGCTCCGCTCGTCACACCCGCATGGGGATTAACGGTTGCAGGGGCCCAGGCCCGGATTGCCGCGAGCCAGAGTGTGGATATTGCCGCGGTCGCAGGCTCTGACTACTACGCAAATACTGTGAGGGCGGTAGAGCTGATGGGTGGCATGGGCGACTTTGTGCCAAGGGGTTCAACGGTCGGTTTGCTCGTGAACTCCCCGTGGCAGAATCCGGGAACGTATACCAACCCGAACATTGCGCTCGCCGTCCTCCGAATGTGCCTCGATGCGAGTGCGGGTGACATCCACACAATTGAAGGGGCAACGGCTGCCTACTGGAACAGGAGTTCCTTGGCTGTGCGGTTCGCGAATGAGATTGCGGCACTGAAGCCATCGGGCGAGAAGGACGTGGTTATCGAGATCCCGAACGGCGTTAGCCTCAAGGAGGCTACCGTATCAAGGGCGTTCATGGAATGCGACGTTTTGATCGACATTCCCGTCGCCAAAGACCACGATGGCACGCGCTATACTGGCACGCTCAAGAACATGATGGGTGCTTGTATCCACGATCCGACCTGTCGCTTCATGCATTTCGGCGGTGGCGCGGAGGAGTTCTACGGAGATCCCGAGTTCCTTTCGCAGTGCATAGCAGACTTGAATCTCATTCGCCAGGCCGACCTCTCAGTGGTGGACGCAACAGAGTTCGTGACCACCAATGGTCCGGCCGGACCCGGTGATATTCAGAGGCCTCAGAAGGTTGTAGCCGGAACGGACATGGTAGCGGTTGATGCCTACTGCGCTGAGGTACGTGGGCTCCGCAGCAGCGACGTGGCTATGATTCGAATGGCTCAGGATCACGGACTTGGATCAATGGACTTGGCAGCGATGCGAGTGGAGGAAGAAACGCTTGGTGACTGAGCGAGTCCGTGTCAGAGGTGTGTTGGTCGGTGCTCTCTGTTGGATAAGCGCCGCTGCAGCACCCCTTTCTGCACAACCGGAGAGTGTGCTTTCATACCTTCCGGACGAGTCTCTACTCGAAGGTTGGGAGACGTTGGGTGACCCACAGACCGCCGCGGGAGACGATCTCTTCTTACTCATCAACGGCGGCGCTGAGATCTACAACGAGTATGGCTTTACGCGTGCGGTGATGCATTCGTATGAAAAGGGTGACAAGTCGGTGAACCTAGAAATTTACGAGATGGAAGATGCCGCGAGTGCGTACGGGGCGTACTCGTTCAAGACCGGTCGGGATGGGGAGTCGGTCGACGTCGGCAGCGAAGCGCGGTTCGAGGAGTACTATCTGAATTTCTGGAAAGGCAACGTTGTCGTTACGCTCATTGGATTCGACACCGACGTGGAGACACGGGATGCCATACTGACTCTTGCCAGAATGGTTGAAGCCAAGATCAGTTCAGAGGGTCAGCGGCCCGAAATCGTAGATCTCCTGCCTGAGACGTCAGGTGGCGTGCGTGTGCACCCGACCTACGTGGAAGGGAATCTCGGCCTCCTCAATCGGTACTCCTTTGGTACTGGAGATCTCTTTCGCCTAACGAACGCTGTGGTCGGTGACTACGGCGATTATTTGTTGCTGTTATTCCCGTACGACAGTGAGACAACGGCAGGAGACCGGCTGGCTTCTGCATCCGAACTGATGAGTGCGAGCGGACAGTACTCCAACGCCACGATCGGCGAGTACGAATTCCGTGCCCAAGATCGTGAGGGCCGGTTCGTGTCACTGCGATCGGTACGCGAGTTTCTAATCGCATACGTAGGCGAAAGCGGAGAAGATGCTTCCGGTCTCTTGGAAAGTCTATCTGAGAGCGTCGTGCAGCATACCAGGCAGAGAGAACCGTAAGTCTACCCTTCCTGTCTGTCTGCTGTTGCACTTCCGCTTTCTTCCGCGTCCCGACCCAAATACGTGGTCTAGGCGGGAATCTCGATGATCCCAAACCCGGGGTCGGTCTCTATCAGGTCCAAGGTTTCGTCGGTGGGTTGCTGGGGCTCGAGTAGCCGGCCACAAGCGGCTTCGAAATCAACTCTGGCCAACTCTTCAGGTGTGAACACAAATCCGCGTGTGTTTGCTACTGCTGCCATTTCGTTGCGGAGCTGGGCATCGATTGCCATCCTGCGCATGAATGCAGCAACATCGCCTGTGGACATCGTTTCCTCCTCGCTTCTATAGTCGGCTCCTATCTATGTTGATGGACAGACCCGCGGGGGAGTCAGTCCTCTTTAGTCCTGCCTAAGCCAAACAAACGCTACGCACAGGCTAGAAACCGCCTGAAGCGGAACCACCGCTCTGTATGGGTACGGATCAGGCCCAGGTGGGCCGGGAATCTCAGAACTAGTTGGAGGACGACGTGACAGTCGTCATGAACAAGGTACTGGCAAATAGCGATGCTGGCAGCGGTGAATCCCTGACACTGCGTCGGTATCTGTCCTACGTGCGAAAGAGTGGTAGTTGTGGAAGCCCGGACCTGGACGCCGAGGCCACATCACTGATAGGCAGCGAGACGCAAAGACCCTTCTTTTCGCATGAACCGCTGCTCGATTCCCCGCGAATGTCCCATATACGTAGGTCAGTGCCCCGAAATTGTACTAGCGGTCCACTGCCGGCGAACGCATGATGGCCTATGTGAAGAGGTGCAGCCGATCTCCGTCCTCTCCGCGTTAGGTCTGGACGTGAGAATCTCGCCGGACAACTATGGTGTTTTGGAAGCAAGCTACCAGAGTGTGGTGCAGAGGGTGGAGAATATCTGGGATCTCGTTCAACTCCATCTCGGGCTCCGTTTCGTCACTGGCTGGGTGCGCCAAGGTTTGCGAGAGAATGGCCGCGTTCACGACAACACTGGCGCAGGCCAAACCTTCCGCACAGTTTGTGCACTGATATCAGTGCAACCAACCAAGAGCCGCAGGCGGTTTCGTATGACCACAGCGTACTTGAGAGAGGTTCTCCTAAAGGATCTCGAGGCAGTCAGGGCCGAGCTACATGCGTACTCACGAGAAGAGGATCTTTGGACGTGTCCTTCGGGTTTGCCTAATTCATCAGGCAATCTGGTTATGCACGTCACCGGTAACCTCTGTCACTTCATCGGTGCAACACTTGGCGGCACCGCGTATGTTCGTGACCGTGAGGCGGAATTCACGGCGCTACTTGTGCCACGCGCCGAGCTGGAGGTGAGACTTGATCGGGCAATCGAAGTGGTTCGAGACGCGCTCGATGGCATGGATGAGGATCGATTGGGGCAGGAGTACCCGCTCGAGATCGACGGCGCACGCCTGCCGACCGAGGTGTTTCTCCTTCGCCTGGTGAGCCACCTGGCATTCCACCTGGGGCAGATCAACTACCACCGTCGGATAGTCACGGCCAACACAACCGAGCTAGGGTCTAGCGGATGAGCGATAGCTCGCTTCGGGACGAACGTGCGCGCGCCGAGATCGTGGTGCGTATTGGAAACCTCACTCCGGAGAGCGAATGCCTCTGGGGGGGAATGAGCCCTGCGCGCGTACTCACCCATCTCGCGGACGCTATGCGACTTGCATTCTTAGAGGGAGAGGTTCGGACTTCAAACGCCGACGCACCCTTTGCCTCCCGGCGACGGGAGTGGATCCACGAGCGCCCTTGGCCCAAGGGGAAGGCCAAGTCGCCACCCGAAGGATTCCAAACGTCACCGACTGACTGGGAAACGGATCGTGAGTTGTTGCTGGATTTGGTGGAACGGTTCGCGAACTCCCCTGCGCAGCTGCTCGCCGGCTCGCACCCTATGTTTGGCGAGATGAAAGAGGAGGATTGGGACGTCTTGATGCACAAGCACGTCGACCATCATCTGCGGCAGTTCGGTGTTTGATCCTGAGAGGGAATAGGGAGCCATGCAACGCGACTACATCCTGCGACTGATCGAACAGGCTGGCACTGTTCTGAAGCACCTTCTGCAGCGCATCAAGGCTGAACCGGTCACCCTCGAAGAGCGTACGAACGAGCTGCAGAGGGTGGCGCAACTCGGCGGCCTCGATCTCGACATGTTGCGACTCTCGGACGTCGACGGCCTGTGGCATCAGGTGGCTCTGACTGGTGAAGCCGACCCAGCTCGCACATGGCTCGCTGCCGAGACGCTGTACGCGGATGCGCTCGCGAACGAGATAGAGGGCAATACGGGAACTGCATTGGAGTCGTACGTGAAAGCGGCGAGCCTGTTTCGGCTCATGCAGCCCACGTGGGTGTTGCCGACCGGATTCCCGGAAGCGACTGAGCGTGTTGAGGAGATTGAGGGAAGGCTGGAGAGGCTTTCTTCCTGATTCAGCTGCGGCTGAACACCTTCTTCAGTCCCCGCCAGCTTAAAGTGATCAGCAGCAGTACTAGTAGTACAGCCCATGGTAGGAACTTCACCCATCCCTGCTCGAACGATGCCAGCATCTCGCGGGAAAGGTCGAACAGCCATACCAGTGCGGCAACCGAGAGCAGGTGTCCCGCGAAGACGGACGTGAAGACTACCCACGTCCGCATGCCCAAAAGGTATCCAACCACCCCGCCAACTAGGGCACCGGTGCTCCAGAACGGAAAGAAGACAAAGGTCCACAGGCCGATCACTCCCCACGGCTCGACGACTTTGCGGTTGGCCTCCGCGGTACGTCGAACCCGCTCGATGGTTCCCCTGAGTAGGCGGTGCCCGGAAACACCTTCGTAGGCAGCGACAACCCACGGATACAACACCAGCAACAAGATGATGTCCTCGAGTCCGTTTTGGAACATTAGGTATATCGAGCCGAACCCGCTGGCGATTCCGTCGGCGATGCTGATAGCTCGGCCGAGGAACAAGAGTTCGAGAACGAGTCGCCAGCCTTGCGCGTAAGGCTCCGGCGCGAACAGCCCGCACGCCACCAACACCGCTGCCCACCCGAGGAAGATTCCCCATCCGATGCGGTGGATCCGCCGCAGTTCCAGGCGCAGGGTCACGACTGCGTCGAACGCGAGTTCTTCACCCGCTGCGTCTTTGGGTACTGGGCGTTTCTCAGTCACGCGCAGAACAGCTTCATCGGGTGAGTCGGTACATCAGTATCGCTGCGCGCGCAGTAGCAACCGGCAGCGAGGTGAGATAGAGCTGGTCGTCGAGCGAGTGAGCGCCGCGACCGTGTGGACCAAGGCCGGACAATGCTTCCATGCCATCTGCGACAAACGAAATGTCCGCTGCACCTCTTGCGCCGGGATCCAACGGCTCTATCGGACCGTACCCGAGTGCCCGACTGACCTCGTCGTAGATG
>JBDGYW010000308.1:0-7338 GCA_039588935.1 Gemmatimonadota bacterium
ACCACGACGCGGAAATCATCCCAGCCGCGTGCAGGTGCGGCGGCTAAAGACGTTCCAGACGACCAGAGTGCGGAAACGGTGGATGAAGCGGGGACTGCAGTAGCTGTAGGCGCGACAGAAGAGCTGAAGAAGACCACCCGCCGCAAGACCACAACGCGCAAGGCTACGCGGGCGCGGACCGAAAAGGCTGAGGAGGACGTACAGGAGGATAGTGGTGTAGAGGCGGCAGTGGATGGAGAGGTAACCGAAGAGCCGAAGAAGACCACCCGCCGCAAGACGACCAAGCGCAAGACGACGCGGGCAAAGACCCAGAAAGCAGACGAAGCAGTTGGTGAAGAGGATGAGACGGTTGCGGGAACTGCGGGAGCTGCAAAGGCGGATTTAGCGGCAGAGGAGCCGAAGAAGACCACCCGCCGCAAGACGACACCGGCACGGACCAAGAAGGCCGGCGACGACGCGAAAGAGGACAGTGTAGAAGCGGCGGAAGAGCCGAAGAGCGCAACGCCGATTGTGAACCCGCGGTTCCGAAGAGGATCACGATCCGCCCCGCCGAAGCCCGCATTGGCTGAGAAGCCCGCCGATTCGGACCCAGAGGAAGAAGCCCCCCCAACTCCTAGCCCCTCGCCAAAGGTGGCGGCAGCGCATCGGACACTGGGCATACGATCCGGGAGTCGACGTTCCAGACAGCCGGAGAAGAAACCGGTAGCGGGGGAAGAGAGTCCTCCCAAGTCTTCGATAGAACACGCGAAACCCTCGACAGAGTCAACGGCGGCGCCGAGAGAGCCTCCGAAGTCCGACCCTGCGAGTCCCAAAAAGGAATTGAAAGCGTCGGTACCCGGTGATGCGCCGAAGCCGGAGTCGAAGCTGGTTGCAAAGGCGGAGTCCCCACCGTCCGAAAAGGCCGAGCCATCGCCCGAGCCCGAAGAGGAAGGGGCAGGGCTGTTTCGAAAGGTCACCGCTGCTTTTCAGCGAGCCATGGGCACGGCAAAGGAAGACGACGAGTGACAGATGGGTGACGCCGGCGGACCGGCACTCACGCCTGAGTTCTACGCGCGCGACACTGTTGATGTCGCGCGCGCTTTGTTGGGGTGTGTTTTGGAGACGAAGATCGGGGAAGAGGTAACATCCGGGCGCATCACGGAGGTTGAAGCCTACGTTGGACCGGACGACCCGGCTTCGCACGGGTACGGAGGCGGCCGCACAGAACGAAACGCCGCGATGTTCGGTCCGCCTGGTACGTCATACGTCTACTTCATATACGGGATGCATTGGTGCTTCAATGCGGTCACTGAGCGATTTGGCTTCCCCGCAGCTGTTCTGATCAGGTCACTCGAGCCGATGGAAGGGTTCGACACCATGGCAGGTCGCAGGGGCACTGACGACGAGAGGATTCTGTGTTCGGGGCCCGCACGTCTCTGTCAGGCGCTCGGCATCGACCGCGAGTCGAACGCGTGCTCGCTCGCGAACGGGCCGGTGAGGATACTCCGGGGAGTGCGAGTCCAGCCGAAGGCGATCGAATCAGGACCACGAATTGGCATCAAGCATGCCACGGACTGGCCTCTTCGGTTCTTCGAACGCGAGTCGAAATGGTTGTCGCGCCGCGAATCATAGTGTTCGTCAGCGGTGACCCGTTTCGCTACTAGGCACCGGAAGAGAGGTTCACGACAAGAAGAAGGGCGCGGATCTCGAAAAGACCGCGCCCTTGTAGCGAGTTGAGGATTTTAACTATCGGTTCGTTGTGACGTTTTGACTCGCCGCAGCCAGTGCATACCGTAGGCCGCCCGTGAAAGTGTGCTGTGTGCTGGATATGAGGAAATCGCGGCCCTCTGGCGTAAACTGATACGTTCCGAACACGGCCCAGCGCCCGAACCGCCATTGAGCGCCGCCGCTCACTGTGAAGAAGGCCTTTGTAGAAAGCTCGTCGATCGCTTCGATGGCGGACTGTTCCGCCTGCGCCGTGGTGAAAGTCCCAACTGGGAGTGCGTTGGATATGTAGTTGATCAGAAACCCGCCACCCGCGTAAATCTGCAACGGGCCGGTCACCGGAAATGCATATATCTCAGCCTGAAGACGTCGCCCGGTCTCAAATGTCACAGTCTGTCCGGTTATGGTTCCGTCAGGAATGGCAGCCGTGGTGTTTTCACCATAAAAGACCTGGGAGAGACCCATGTGGAGTCCAACTCTTTCGGCCGTGATGAGCCAGTGTCCACCAACCTCGATGGCCATCTCGTTACTCTGGATGTTGGTGGAATAAAAGTGCGCACCAGCCTGGGCTCCCCAATACCACATGTTTTGCCACCCATCGTCCTGTGCGGCCGCCGGTGTGGTGATAAGCCCCAAGAAAACGACGGCAACTAGAAATCCCGACAATCTCCGCATCAGTAATCCTCCCTCATTGGCACCAGGCCCCGAAAGCGACGCTTCACATGCGCGCTCGCGGGCGCCAAAATCAACGAGACAGCAGTCTGTCCCCTGTCACTATCCCGACGTCCGGACACCCGGATGGCGGGCGAGCATCCCGAAAATAGGACTTTTCGGAAAAAAACGCGACCCCCAATTTGCCAGGCGAGCAGAGCTAGGGTGTTGACAGCAACCAGTTTAAGCCATCTAACCGCGAAACTACTTGAACCAAGCCGTTTGCGGCATGGGCTCCAAATCATATTAACGCGAGCTTTTCACCTACGGTCTTGAAAGCCCGCAGCGCCTCGTTCAGATGATCGCGAGTGTGGGCGGCTGAGAGCTGACAACGAACGCGTGCTTCTCCCTTGGGAACCACAGGATATCCAAACCCCGTTACGAACACACCCTCGTCGAGCAACATCTTGCTCATCTCGATCGCTTTGGCAGTTTCGCCGAGAATCACCGGCACGATCGGAGTGTCTCCCTCAAGTGGTTTGAAACCCATCTCGAGCAGCTTGCCTCGGAAATACGCAGCATTTTCGTTGAGTTGCGTTACAAGTTCGGGATGTGCGTCGAGGTAGCGCACTGCCGCCAACGCAGATCCTGCAACCGTGCACGGCAAAGCATTGGAAAACAGCTGCGGTCGTGATCGCTGGGTCAAGTAGTCGCAAAGCGCAGTGGACGACGCCGTGAAACCGCCTGCAGCTCCGCCGAGGGCCTTGCCGAGCGTGGACGTGATGATGTCTATCTCGCCCAGCACGCCAACGTGCTCGGCCGTGCCGCGCCCCGTCTTTCCGAGAACGCCGGTAGCATGAGAATCGTCCACCGTCACGATGGCGTCGTACCGCTCTGCAAGCTCGAGAATGTCAGCCAACTTGGCGATGTCACCCTCCATGGAGAACACGCCGTCTGTGAATATCATTCGCATGCGCGCATCCGTGGATACTTTGAGCTTCTCTTCGAGGTCTGCCATGTCTGAGTGCTTATACACAGTCGTCTGACACTTTGTGATCGACTTGGCCAAGCGGATCGAGTCGATAATCGAGGCGTGGTTGAGTTCATCTGATATTACGATATCGTCAGGGCCCAGCAATGTTGCGCACAGTCCTTCGTTGGCATTCCAGCAAGACACGTAGCTCATCGAATCTTCAGTGCCGACGAAATCCGCGAGGCTCCTCTCTAGGTCACGGTGGATCGTGAACGTGCCGCAAATGAATCGGACGCTCGCCGTTCCTCCACCGAAGCGATCAAGGGCTTCTTTCCCTGCGGCAACGACTTCGGGTTCGTTCGACAAACCCAAGTAGTTATTGCTCGAAAGGATGATGATCTCGCCACGACCTTCCATGACGACGCGGGGGGCCTGCGGCGAGTCCAGGTAGTTCAGTGTTTTGTAGACGCCGTCGCTCCTGAACTGGTTCAATTCGGCGTTGAGTCGCTGCTCCACTGAAAATCTCATCTACTTGCTCCCAATCTCTAGAATCACCTTGCCGGCGTTGCCTGAATGAATCGCGTCGAGCGCCTTGTCGATCTCTTCGAGGGGGAAAAAGTGAGTAACTGCGGGCATCGGATCGAAAAGTCCTGAAGAGAGGAACGTCTGCATCTGGAGCCACGTGTCATACATGCGTCGTCCGATTACGCCGTAAACGGAGAGGCCTTTGAAGATGATGTCGGTTGAGAAGTTGATGGTCACGGGTTCTTTCGGTATGCCGAGTAGCTGTACCTGTCCCCCCAACCGGGCTGACTGGAATGATTGAGCCAACGCGGCGGGGTGACCCGACATCTCACACACCACATCTGCTCCCTCGCCATCCGTTGCGTCGTATACTCTAGCGACGACGTCCTCATCTTTCGGATTGATCAAAACGTCGGCACCCATCTTTCCCGCCAGGTCGAGGCGGAACGGATTTATGTCAGTCGCGATTACCTTGGTTGCGCCGGCGGCTCGAGCCACACCGACCGCGAAGCACCCGATTGGACCGCAACCGGCAACGAGCACTGTATTCCCGGGGATGTCCGCGGTCAGTACCGTGTGAAATGCGTTCCCTATGGCGTCCATGATGGAGCCGACGGTTGTCGGGATGTTTCCCAGAGGCATCACGTTCAGGGCAGGCATCGCGAGATACTCGGTGAAAGCGCCATCACGGTCCACTCCAATGATGCTGGTGGCCGTACAGATGTGCCCGTTTCCGGTTCGACAGCGACGACAGTGACCACACACAATGTGACCTTCCGCGGTAACGAACTGCCCCAGGTGAAACTGTTCGCCGACATTGGTGCCCACTTCGACAATCTCTCCGGCAAATTCATGACCCACCACTACCGGTGGACGGATCCTGCCTTGCGCCCACTCATCCCACTCCGCGATGTGTACGTCGGTTCCGCACACACCTGCATGGTGAACACGTATGAGTACGTCGTTGGGGCCGCACTGTGGTTCTGGAACATCGGTCACCGTCAGCCCCGGTTCGGCACTCGCTTTGATTATGGCTCGCATTGATTCCTGCCGTTCCTTCGATGTTCTAGAGAATGCTCCGGATGTACCCACCGTCCACCTGCAGTGCTACCCCGGTAATGTACCCTGCCTGTTGGGACGAGAGGAATGCGACGGCCAAACCAAGTCCACTCGTGGAACAACATACGAGTGCTACCTTGTTCTCAATCTCCAAGTTCATTAGTTGCTCTCCGCGTTTCGCTGCAATGCGCCTGAGTAATCAAACACCAACTGATGGTGAGTTGTCTTCGTAGAGACGAGAGACTCATCGAATGACAGAGTGTATCAGAATGTGAATTGGTGATCGGGACCCTGCAAGAGTGAGATGATGTATAACGATGCGATGCTTGTCACTCGTCAACAGTCAACACGAGGCAACACGAAGTGAAAAAACAGTATTGCGTGTTTCAACCGTATCTGCAATATTCGCAGCGTGATGCGCTTTACTTGGAGCGCAATCAATGACAAAAACACGACGCGACTTTATCAAACAAGCTTCAATCGCAGCTGCCGCGCTCGCAGTTCCACAGCGCGGCGTATTCTTGGCGACACCATCAACGTCACAAGGTGTGGATCCGTTCTTCAAGGACGTGTGCATTTTGGCGTTGGATGCTGCGCGAGGTGCACGAGCAACGTATGCGGACGTTCGCATCGTCAGTCGCCGAAGTCAGCACGTGGCGGTCAGAGACAATGAGGTGGACGAGTCGACCGACACGGAGACACTAGGCATTGGAGTGCGCGCCTTGGCGGACGGTGCGTGGGGGTTCGCTGCCATAGAGGGCGTGACGAGACAAGACGGTCGGCGCGTGGCAGAACAAGCAGTGCAACGGGCGAGAAGCAACAGCAACCTGACACGTGTACCTGTTGAACTCGCACCGGTCGACGCGTATCCGAACGGAATCTGGCAGAGTCCCATTCGCCAAGATCCGTTTGCGGTGCCGGTAAGCGACAAGGTCGAACTACTGCAAAGCGCCAACAACGTAGCGCTTGCGGTTCCCTCCATACGTTCCGCCCTTTCTTTCCTATCGTTTGTGCGGCAAGAAAAAACGTTTGCGTCGACTGACGGCAGCATCATTGCCCAGACGACTCACCGCTCCTGGCCTTCTGTAACGGTGACGACGGTTTCGAGTGATTCGACGACAGCCCAGTCTCGCTCCACGTACGATATCCAACCGATGGGATTGGGGTTCGAGCACGTGTTGTCGGCAAACCTGACAGAGCGAGCCCGTGAGCTGGCAATCGAAGCAGTAAGAAGCGTGTCGGCTGCACCGGTTGAACCTGGCGAATACGACCTCATACTCGATCCGACGAATCTCCATTTCACGATTCATGAAACCGTTGGGCACGCAACGGAACTCGATCGCGCGCTCGGTCTCGGGCTAAGTGGATCGGGATCTTCGTTTCTTGCTTCTCCCGAAGAAGTAATAGGGAAGCTGCAGTTCGGCCCTGAATTCATGAATATTCTGTGTGACCGAACACAGCGCGGTGCACTTGCGACTGTCGGTTGGGATGACGAGGGTGTGCCACAGGACAGCTGGCCGATCATTCGTGACGGCATCTTCGTGGATTATCAAACGACGCGCGAACTTGCTTCGCGCATTGCGGATCTCACTGGCATTACGCGATCGCACGGCTGTGCAGCGGCGGAATCGTGGGACCACGTGCCGCTGCAGCGCATGCCCAACGTTTCACTCCTCCCAGGTGAGAACGAATTCGGAGTAGACGATCTGATTGCAGCCACCGATCGCGGCATCTATGTGAAGGGTGTGGGTGCGAGTCGGGTCGATCGCTCACACAACAGTTTTCAGTTTGGCGGAGAGGTATTCTACGAAGTACGAGACGGTAGGATTGTGGGCCAGTTGAGGGACGTCGCGTACAGTAGTTCGACTCTCGACTTCTGGAACTCCATGGACATGCTCGGCGGTCCCGACAGCTATGTACTAGGCGGGATTGTCGATGATGTAAAAGGCCAGCCGGAGCAGACACATGCGGTCAGTCACGGTTGTCCACCAGCCCGGTTCCGGCAGTGTTCGGTGGTCAGTACGGCGAGTTGGTAACCGTTGGTGTCTGACCTCTTGAATGGGGCGAAAGCGCCGTAGTCCGGCGCTCTGATTCTTGGCAAATAGACTATCGACCTGTAACACGAGACTTTCACCTGACCCCTGGATCAGCTGCATGATAGCGAAGCGGCAAACTGTAACAGCAGCACAGGGGAGGGCGAGAGCAGCGGAGAGAAGTAGTACCGGACGGCTGGAGCAGCCGTTCGAACGTCCACGTTGTCGGTTGTTTTTGGCAGCACAAACCAGAGGAGGAACAGCATGGCAGTCAAAAAGAAGGCCAAGAAGAAGGCTGTGAAGAAGAAGGCCAAGAAGAAGGCCGTGAAGAAGGCCGTGAAGAAGAAGGCCAAGAAGAAGGCCGTGAAAAAGAAGAAGCCGGTCAAGAAGAAG